>CAYFFD010000001.1:0-72178 GCA_964342415.1 Candidatus Woesearchaeota archaeon
AATTTCCTGCTCCATCAGGCTCTACAATACCTCCTGCACCAGTACAATCTTGAGAAGTATGAACACCATTAACTAAAGGGGTTATATCTCCTACCACAGTGCTTATAGTACTAACACTTTTCCAATCAGCGCTGTCACAAAGTTCTAATACATCATTTACTGAATCATATCTAATTGAACCTCTTCTGTCTGAATTACATGTTGCAGAAGTTCCTATTTTAACACTTCCATCAACGTCTAAATTTCCTCTAAACACAACATCTCCATCTACTCCTGCCGATAAATCAAGTTCTTTAGCGCTATGTCCAAAAGTTGAAGGTGTGGAAGTTCCGAAGGCAAAAACTCCAACGGCAATTAAAAGAAAAACTGCAAATGTAATAAAAGTATAAATTGTTCTATTGTTCAAAGTTATGTTGAACTTCAACTCTTTTTTCATAAGATAAAGTAGGAAAAGAAGTTTTTAAAAATTTCCATGAAAAAATAAAACGTCCCGAGGAGGACTCGAACCTCCGACACCATGGTTCCTGCGAAATCAGAGATTTCGTAGATCTTCGCAACAAGTTGCGTCGTAACAGCCATGTGCTCTACCTGCTGAGCTATCGGGACATAAAGGAAACCAAAGTTTTCCTTTATCAATCCATCCTTTAAGTTTGCTTCAGGAGTGATTGACAACCAATTTCATTTATCAAACTTTCCTTTAATAACTTTCAAAAAAAGAAATCGATATTTAAAGCTTATTATTTCAACCCTAGATCCAATACCTTCCCAGATTGGTTTTTTTCCAAGAAATTATACACATTCGATTGCTTCGATCCCTTGATAATTGCTATAACTGCTTCCTGAGCATTTTTTATATATTCTGGATTTCCTATGATTCCAACAGTATTATCTTTTAATTCAAAAGAACATTTTGTCAATCCATGTAAAACACTCAATGTCTTTCCTTTTTTTCCGATGATTCTTGCCTTTATTCTCTCAAGATCTTTTCTCCTTGTATAATCTTTTATGTTCAAGATTTCAAAAATGAGATTTTCTTTCTTTATTGTCAATGCAGTTTCAAAAGGAAATCCAAAATTCAGCGCATCAATAACTTTTTCGGCATAATATTCATCTTCTGGTTCACCATCGATAAAAACTTCCTTTCCTCTGTTTGTTATCTTAACATTTAATTCCTTTTCAAGTTTTTTTTTGTTTTTTGTTATTCTATGAAGTTTTTCCAAAATTATTTTTTTCATTCTAAAATTCACTCTTCTCTGATTCAAGATAATTGTTTTTCCTTAACCAAGCTACTTGATTTGGACGATACTTGAATATTACATCTCCCCTTTCTTTGTTTAACTCCCACGGTTCAACAATTACAACATCTCCTGGACGAAGCCAAAGTTTTCTTTTTAATCTTCCAGGAACCCTGCAATTACGGGTTTTCCCATCAAGGCAATTTACCAACACCTTATTTCCACCAAGCCTTTGTTCAATAATTCCTAAAACCTCTTCTCCTCTTGGAAGTTTCACTCTTGTGACTTTTTCTTCTTCATCTCCATAATTTTTCTTTTTTGAATATCCCATATTATTTTAATAAAAGATGATTTTATAAAATTAAGGTTTTGAATGTTTTAATGGGTTATAGTTTTGAATTTTCAATGAAAGGTTTTCTTTATTATGAAAGCGGTTCTAAAACAAGAGAAGAAGCCAGATCAAAACTTGAAGGGATTTCGGAATCTCATTGTAATAATTCTAAATCAGCTGTTGGAAAAATATTTAGATTAGAACCTAAAAAATTTAGTGTATTAGAAGAATATAAAATTTCATTGAGAGGTAAGGAATTGATTATGAAGAACTTACATAAGAACTAGTGCAAAAGGGATACCTTGAATTTTTTTTATTCCTTCTTCAGATATGACTCCTGCCTTTAATGCTGTTCTAACAGACTCTTCCCCAATAATATTAAACGTTGAGTCATTTTCTGACATTTGTTGCATTATCTCAATCGCATTCTCTTCAGAAGTTTTTTCTCCATTAAAAAAATTTTCCTTAACATCAAGCTGAAACTTGCCTTCTTCGAACTTCTTTCCAAGCAAATCTTCGTCACATACAGCAACAACATCTCTGTAAGTTTTTATGATTCTTAGAAACATTTTAAAAATAAATAAAATAGTTTAAAATTTAATATCCTTTTTTAGCTTCACCTGATTTGATTGCTTTTTCTGCATTGTCTTTAGACATTATACGACATACTGTTGTTTTATTGCAATTTGAACACTTACCTTTTGCTATAAATCCCCCTCTTGAAGTTTTACTAATTACAGGATCTTTCAACTTTCTTTTCTTTGTTCCTCCGCTATCCTTACATACAACACAATATCCTTCTACCATTTTTTTCCTCCTTTTTTTATTTAATTATCCTCAAAATAGGAAAACTTGTTTTATAAGTTTTTTTATGTTAGATTTTGCTTCTCACAGAATGCTTTGCTCCGCAGGCAAGACAATGAATAAAGGTTAACCTTTCTTCTTTAACTAACTCTGTGTCTGGCTTTTTACATTCTTTACACAAAACAAATTCTTTTACATATTCTTCAATCTTTTGTTTTATTTTTGCGCTTGGAACCTTGTTGTTTAAAATTAATCTATCTCCGTCTTTTTGTCCAGAGGTTGCGAGCTCTCTTAAAAGAAACTTTTGCAAATGCTCTGGATTTCTTCTTAAGTAATCTGCAATCTGGAAAAAATTTGTCAGAATTGTTTTTCTACCTTCAAGATAACCCTCGACTTTTGGAATTTCAAATCTTCCGCTACTTCCAAGACTCTCAGGGCTCTTCACTTTTTTGTACGCTTCTTCAAGAAGTTTTTCATATTCCATATAAGATAATTCTGATAAAAGAGTTTATAAATCTTCAATGTCTTTTTTGATTATTAGTTTGAAAAATATTATTCTCGGAATCACAATAATAATTTTAACAATTTCAGTTGCTGTTTATGGAATTAATCTTTTTTATGATAGGCCGGAGTATAGTGATTTTTGCAGTGAATTTAAGACGGCTGAAGTGATTGATACTCAGAAAAGGTGTGAGGTGATAGGAGGCCAATGGAATGCTGATGGAATTCCTAGAAAAATTGATGGTAGTGATGTAACAGGATTTTGTGACAGAGATTATACTTGCAGAATGGAACTTGAAAGCGCTCAGGAAAAATATTCTAGAAACGTTTTCTTATTTGCTCTGCCTTTGGGAATTGTTGTAATTGCTGTGGGCGCTTTTGTTTTTGGCCTTGAATCAGTCGGCGCTGGTTTAATGGGTGGTGGAGTTGGAATAATTCTTTATGGAGTTGGAGCATTCTGGAGATTTGCAGACGACTGGCTTAAATTTGTTTTGTCTTTAGTTGGATTAATAGCCGTAATATATTTAGCATACTGGTTTAATAGTAATAATTGGAATATTTGGAAAAAGAAGAAAAAGAAATAAATGTAATAAAATTTATAAAGTTTGTATCCTTATGTATTCTAAGTGATATTATGGAATATAAAAAAAGATTATTAAAGGGAGCAAGTCTTGTTTTTGCTGCGGCAGTGATTGTTGGTGCTTGTGCACCAAGAACGCAATATGTTCCTTATCCTTCTTCAGGAAGTACAACTTTTAATCAGCATAATAAAAATGTTATAGAGTGTGAAGCTTGGGCAAGAAGACAACCTGGAGCAGACCCTCAAAGAGCATTAAATGAAGGTGCTAAAGGGGCAGTAGGATTAGGGCTTCTTGGAGCAGTTCTTGGAGCATTGGCAGGAGATGCAAAGTTAGGAGGATTGGCAGGTGCTTCAATAGGTGCTGCAGGTGTAGGAGCGTATGGAGCTCAACAAGCTCAAGAAATTTATAATAGGGCGCTTAATGATTGTATGCGAAATAAGTAATTAGCTGTAAGATAAAATTTATTCTTGGTATAAACAAATTTATAAGTTAAAGTTCATTAATTAAGATATGCTCAAACCAGAGGGAATCTTGGGTGGTGCAGTCATTCTTTGTAATTTTTTTGCTGCTTCTCATTCTGATGCTATTGCTCAAGAAAATATTTCACAAACTAATCCTGTGTCTTATGTTTCTCAATTAGAGGAAGGAGTTTTGAATACTGTTTATGATATGACATTTGATAAAAAAACAAATATAAGAGAATGTAAAAAAGTAAACCCTAAAAACCAACCTCCTTATGAAATATGTGCTATTGCGGTGCAAGCCACTTTTAGTGATTATAATTTTAGTTTTCTTGTAGCACCACATAAGGTTATACCTTTACTCTCTTCTGCACATCAAGATCTAAAAGGGCTTGAGATTGCCCTAAATCGTAGTGATAATTCTTGTGTATTTAGGTTTTTTTATATCTCTGAGGAAAATGGTTCTTTCGATGATCGCAAATTACCATATAGAACACATCCTCCATTAAGTAAAGATGAAAAAGGGAATATTACACAAGAGGGAAGTGAAAAATGTGGACAGAATTTAAAAGATGAAGAGGGTATATTTGATTTAGTTAAAATAAGAAAAATTCATGAAAAAGGTCTTGAAGCTATTGCGGCTACTATTAAAGAAAATACTTCTTTACCACAGACATCAGAACAAAATTAATATTTATTTCAATTTATTATACTAAATCTTTTAAATATAGAAATCATCATAGATCATGAGAAGCATCGAAAAATATTTTTCTGTTAGGAAAAGAATTGCTGCCGGGTTGGTTGCAGCATTATCATTAACTGCTTGTGAAACTCCTTTTTTTGAAGCCCCAATTGAAGTTGCGAAAGAAGTTGGGAATATGGCTTATAGAATTGCAACATTGCAATGGTTCTCAGGAGGAGAAGAAGCTTTTGGAAGTGGATGTATTGAGTCTCCAGATGAAAAAGAAAAATTTTGCAAGTTATATAGGAGAAACAAAATTGACACCAATCCTGATATTTATGAAGAGTATTTTGGAGTCTTAAACTTAGATTTAGAAAAAAGAGAAGTGGGATTTGTTCTTGGATATTATGATGGTGATCTGGAAGATATGGATGGGAAAAAAGTTTTAACAGTTGTAGAATACAAAGGGAATAAAAGAGAAGATTTTATCACACCTAGTTTTGGAAAAGTAGGGTATCCTTATATCAAATTTGTAGATTATTTTAAGAGTGTTAAAGTAAAAAAGCTAGATACTAGTGAAAATCCGTTAAAGGAAGCAATGGGCAAGGGTCTAATTGATATAATAAAAATTAATGCATTTCGTGATAAATTACATAAGAGAATAGGTGAAGGATTAAAATTATTGGATGAAGAATTACAAAAGGAAACTAAAAAATAAATTTACAAACTTTACTTAAAATTATAATATAAATTGAGTATAACAAACTTTATAACATAAGTTTGCTTGACTAAATAGATTAAAAATGAGAAGATCTTTACTTTCTTTGACAGTTGCATCTGGACTTGCTTTAGGGGCTTGTGGGAGTACTGGCGATAGAGATTTTGGATATGCTGCTAAAGAAACGCTTGGAGCACCTGTTAGTTTTTTGACTGGCGCAGCTAGGCAAGCTGAAAAAAATCCTGCTCAAGCAATATATGATTTAACTGGCCGAGCTGTAAGTGAAGCTGGTAGAGTTATTAATGGTGTTGCTCATATGGCAACAGGACACAAATATGAAGCAGAATTTGGAAGTGTAAAAATACATCCTATGGCAGATAATGATGTAGTTAAAGCAGCAGGATGGGGAGCAGTATTTGCACCAGTAATACCATTTTTGTCGTATGTTGAAAGCACTTTATTATTTGGGACAATAGGTGCTGGCTCTGAATTCTTGAAAAGAAGAAGTGAATAAATAATTTTTATTTTTTGAAATTTTTTTAGTTATTAACCTAACCATCTGATTTTTCCAGGGCGCGGTTCAAATATAACTCCTTCTTCAAGAAGTTTTTGAATTTCAGAATTTATAATTTCCGAAGATCCACCTAAATCTGCAATTAGTTTTTCTGTGTCCACTCCCTCTTGACTTTCAGAATTTTTTATCATTTCAGTAATTTTATCTCTCAAACTTTTTTCTACAGAAGTTTTTTCTTCTTCAACTTGAACAGGCTTAGGGACAACACTAACATTAGAAGAAAAATCTTGGCTTGCCTCAGAACCAGTTAAATCCTCTTGAGATTTTTCAAGTTCAATCTTTCTTAAAACAAGATATTTTGGATCTTGCTCTTTTACAATTTCTGGAGAAATATAAATTTCATTGTTGAAATATCTTACATTCCCTATAACAATTACTGTCTGTCCATGAGTTACGTTTTTTATTTTTTCAACTTCATCTCCAAAAGATTTCAACTTTATTTGTCCGGTTCCATCATCTAATGTCAAAAAAGTATAACTACTTTCTCCACTGCTTTCGAATTTATCGACAATACTCCCAATAACATTAACTCTCACGACTTTTTTATTTCTTAATTCCAAAAAACCAAATCTCTCTCCCCTCATCACAGGACTTCCGCTTAAAATATCTCCGATTCTGAATTTGTATGCAATATTTCTTTTGAATTGTGGTTCAGGCATTTTATATTTTTTGAACATAACCACTTCTTGGTTCGTAGATTATGCTATGTTTAATTAATTCACCTATTGCATCTTCTATTTCCACTTTTGTGAATTTTCCGTCAAGTTCTTTTTCAATTTCTTCAATAGGAATTAGTTTTCCAAGACGACTTTCAAGTTGAGTTATCAAATCTCTCACTATAAATGCTTTGCTTCTTTTCGACGTTGTCATTCCTGAAATTTTGTCTATATCAAAAGTTTTCGTTTCATGATCATAACCAACTTGCATCAGATAATATTTGATTATATCAATTGCCCTTCTTGCATCTTCACGAGTCACAGTATTGTTAAGACGTAATTTTGCAGAAGCCTCCGACATTCTTATTAATGCCTCTAATTGCCTGGCCGAAATCGGAATCGGTCTTAACGCGCTTTCAGAACTTACAGGACGATTCCTCAAGTCAATATAAAATTTTTCAATTTCTTCAACTGCCTCTTCACTCAATGTAGGAACAATTCTTTGCCTTGCATAAGCTACATACTTCCTAAAAAGATCTCTATCAATAACCATCTCCTTCCCTTCTTTTTTGTGTTCTTGTAAAACATGTCTTGCAATTTTCATATCCTTTTCCCTATCAGGAATATCTCTTAAAGTAAAAATTACATCAAACCTATTTATTAGTGTAGGAGGTAAATCAATTTGCTGTGCAACTGATTGATGAGGATCAAACCTTCCGAGCTTTGGATTTGCAGCAGCCAAAACGCTTGTCTCAGCTCTAAGAGTTGCTTGAACATTTGCTTTTGAAATCGTAACTGTCTGTTGTTCCATTGCTTCATGCATTGAACTCCTATCAGAGGGATCCATTTTTTCAAGTTCATCTATGCAAATTAAACCTTTATTTGACAAGACCATTGCTCCAGCTTCCAAGCTCCACCCTCTCAAGTATTCATCTCTTATAACAGAAGCAGTTAAACCAGCTCCCGAAGCCGACTTTCCAACAACATATCTTCCTTTTGGTGAAATCTCTGCCATGAAATTTAAAGTCACTGATTTTGCAACTCCTGGATCTCCTATCAATAAAATATGGATATCTCCCCTTCTTTTTTGTCCATCAATATGAGTCTTTTTTACTCCACTAAACAACTGTAAAACAAGAGACTTTTTTATTTCTTCATAACCCCAAACACTTGGAGTAATGCTTCCTGCAAATTTCTCAAAAATCTCAGGATCTTTGGAAAGTTCTAAAATCTGTTTTTCATCTTCTTCATTTATATCAAGCTCTTCAAAAGTTTCCTCTAATGGAATTATATTATTTACTTCAATTGCAAGCTCAAATCTTGTTGATAATCCTCCTGTGCTTAAGGGAACAGGAACTTCTTTCAAGACCCCTATGACTTTGATTTTACTTCCAGGAGTTGTCTTCTCTTCCATTCTCGGCTCGACCAAATCCTCCTTAACAAAAACATTAATTCTTTTTGATTGTTCTCCTCCTGAAAGAGATTCAGGAGCTTCCTCAACTACAAGTCTTTGTGTATCAACCATCTCCTTGCTAAGTAATTTAAAATTTCCCTTTCTTCCGCAACTACATCTAGAGGGTTCTCGGAATTTCTTTTCAATTTGTAACATAGAAATAATGGTTCCACATGAAGGGCATTCAAACTTTGCATTTACCACTTGCGGACGGACATCGCTTGCCTGACGAATAATTCCATCAACAACAATAAGCTCACCCAAATGCCTTGAGCGAATACTCCTTATCTTTAATTGCAAACTCTCCGGAAGACTATAAAGTCTCACTCTTACATTATTGACTAATCCAGATTCCTCAATTGCTAATTCCATCAAACTCAAAGCTTCCTCTGGATTCGAAATAATCTCCTCTGAAAGTTTTGTTGAAAATTCCGAGAGCTTCAAAAAATCAACATGAATTACATTATTACCTTTTCTAATTGATTCTCCAAGTTCTCTTTTATTAAAATCGAAGAAATTTTTTGCCTCAATAACTAAATCCTCTTTCGATTTCAACTCTGCCATGAGCAAGGAAAAATGGTTTTCTTTTTATAATTTGTTGTTAAAAATAATATATTATGAATTATTCTCAAGGGGTGAAAGTGATTTTAAATTAATAACAACCTCTGTTTATAACTGTGGCTGTGCAGGTGTGTCCACCAGCACAAGGTGCACATCCTAATACAGGCCCGCAAACTTGTTCATAATCAACAGTTGTGCACTCTTGCTTAATTACACATCCATAAGCATAAATACATGTATCTACCTCAATATTTCCAAACGGATGAGATGGTGTTGTACATGTATTACCGCACTCTCCACTCTGACTGTCGCAAGACTTTTGTACTGTTGCAGTCCAATCATTATATGATGTCCATCCACTAGGACAACTAGCTTGAGCAAATTTACACATGAAATTTCCTGCTCCATCAGGCTCTACAATACCTCCTGCACCAGTACAATCTTGAGATGTATGAGCTCCATTAACTAAAGGAATAATATCTCCACTAGATACACTTGAAGCACTAACCCCTTTCCATTCGGCACTATCACAAAATTCCATAACTTTATCTGCTGAATTATATCTTAAAGTTCCTTCATCACCTAAACCACATGGAGAAATTGTTCCTAATTTTAAACCACCTACAACATCCACATTTCCTTTAAAAACAACATCTCCTTCAACGCCTGCGCTTAAATCAAGTTCTTTGGCACTATGTCCAAAGGTTGAAGGTGTAGAAGTTCCGAAGGCAAAAACACCAACAGCAATTAGAAGAAAAACTGCAAATGTAATAAAAGTATAAATTGTTCTATTGTTCAAAGTTATGTTGAACTTCAACTCTTTTTTCATGTAATAAATATGATAATAGTATTTTTAAAGATTATTATAAGTTCGAATAATTTCGAAATTCTTAAAAATTGATTTATCTTTGTATAAATATGAAATTTCCATGGTTTAGGAAAAATGATGTCTTGGATCTAACCAAAGAACCTCAAAGACAAGAATCATCGCAAAAAGAAGTTCAAACCCCTTCTCAAAATGTAGATGAAGAAGTTATTGATTTATCTTTTGTTGAAGAAAAAAAGAAAAAACTGGCTAAGCGGCTTTCAGGGATAATTGAAAAACTTGATGAATTGTCAAATAAAATTTATCATTTAGAACAGAGAACTGAAGTTTTAGAAAAAAAATCTGGTATTAATAATTATCAAGAAAGTGATCGGTAAAATTCATCTTTAAGTAGTTTCTTTTACGCGTGGATAGTTTATCGGTAGAATATCTCGTTGCCAACGAGGTGAGCTGGGTTCGATTCCCAGTCCGCGCATTTTAAATCACTTAATTCTCAACATCTTATTTAAGAATAATTTTCTGTTTCATAATCTATTTAAAGAATTCTTTATCCATTCTAATAATGAAAATTGAAAATGTTCCCAAACATATTGGAATAGTTCTTGATGGGAACAGAAGATTTGCCAAAAGACTAATGCTAAAACCTTGGAAAGGTCATGAATTTGGGGCTGAAAAAGTAATGAAATTAATCGATTGGAGTATTAAACATAAAATAAAAGAATTAACTCTATACGCATTATCTGTACAAAATTTTCATTCAAGACCTAAAGAGGAATTAAACTATTTGATGAATTTATTCAAAAAAGAACTTAAAAGTTTGATGAATGACAAAAGAATTGATAAAAATAAAATAAAAATTAATTTCATAGGAAGATTAAATTATTTTGATAACGAATTACAAGAATTAATAAAGAACATTACAGAAAAAACAAAAAATAATAACAACTTAACAATAACCCTTGCGGTTGCTTATGGTGGTCAAGAAGAAATAATTGATGCTGTTAAAAAAATAATCAAAGAAAAACCAAAAGAAATAAATGAGGAAAATTTTAAAGATTTTTTATACTCAAAAGAATCACCTGATTTAATTATTAGAACAGGTAAGGAAAAAAGAACTTCAAATTTTTTAAATTATCAAGCAGGTTATAGTGAATGGATTTTTTTAGATATTCTGTGGCCAGAGTTTGAAGAAAAAGATTTTGTTGGATGTTTAGAAGAATTCTCAAAAAGAAGAAGAAATTTTGGAAAGTGAGATTTATTTATCTTAGTTTCAATATTCTCCCATTCCTGGAGGCATTCCCTGCATCCCTCCACCACCTGCACTTCTCCCAGAAGAAGCAATTACATCATCAATTCTTAAAATCATTATAGCCACATCAGTCGCAGAATTTATCGCTTGTGTTTTTATTTTCAAAGGCTCAATGATTTTTGCCTCAAGAACGTTTTCTATTTTATTGTTGAATAAATTCAATCCAGCATTTCTCTCTCCAGAATCGTGCCGTGATTTTAATTCTGTTAAAACATCAATTGGATCAATTCCTGCATTTTCTGCTAAGGTTGTTGGAATAAATTCAAGAGCAGATGCAAATTCATCTACTGCAAGTTGCTCTCTTCCTGTTAAACCTTGAGAAAATTCCTTAAGTCTTTTAGAAAGCTCAATTTCAATAGCACCTCCTCCAGGAACAACCAAACCAGATTTTAAAGAGCAAACAACATCTCCCAAGCCATCTTTTAATGCCCTTTCAATTTCATCAATAACATGCTCTGTTCCTCCATGAATTAAAATTGTTAATGCTTTTGGATTGCTGCAGCCTTTAACATAAGTTAAGCTATCTTCTCCATGCTTTACTTCTTCTACAACTTGGGCATTTCCCAACTCATTTAAAGTTAACTCACTTAAATTACTTACAATTCTTCCCCCTGTTGCTTTTGAAAGTTTTTCCATGTCACTTCTTGAAACTCTGCGACAAGCATAAATTTTCTCTTTTGAAAGAAGATATTGCGCAAAATCATCAATTCCTTTTTGGCAAAAAATAATGTTTGCTCCTGAAGATTTTATTTTTTCAACCATTTCCCTTATTTCTTTTTCTTCTTGAGAAAGAAAACTCTGCAATTGTTCTGGAGATGAAATTGAAACTTTTGTATCTATTTCAGGATTTTTCAGTTCCAAAGGAGAATCAATAAGAGCAATTCTTGCACCATCAATTTTTGAAGGCATATCATGTGAAATTTTTTCCTTGTCCAAAACAATTCCAGAAATTAATTCTGTATCATCAATACCATTTCCTTTTGACTTTTCAATCTTAATATCATTCAAGTCAATTTTCCCGTTGTCCTGAATTTGCTTTACAGCTTTAACAATAATCTCTGCAAACTTTTCCTTTGAATCTTCAGCGCCTTTCCCAGTCATTGCAGTCATTGCAATTTGTTTCAAAACATCTTCATCATCATGAGTTATTCTCAACGCAATTTCATTCAAGATCTCTTGGGATTTCTCAGAAGCAATTCTGTAACCCTTTGTTATAACGGTTGGATGAATTTTCTTATCAAGAAGTTTTTCGGCATTTTCTAAAAGCTTGCCCGCAATCATCACTGCAGTAGTTGTGCCATCTCCAACTTCTGTTTCCTGAGTTTTCGCAATCTCAACCATCATTTTCGCAGCAGGATGCTCAATCTGCATTTCATCAAGAATAGTGACTCCATCATTAGTAACAATAATGTCATTTGTCGGCGAAACAAGCATTTTATCCATCCCCTTTGGCCCAAGAGTCGTCTTAATTATATCTGAAACCATTTTCGCAGCAGTTATATTATTTCTTTGTGCATCCCTCCCCATAATTCGCTGAATATCTTCAGGCATCAAAACAAGTGGTTTTTCAGTCATATTACTTTTTAATTATTCTATTTTTTAAATATTATCGTGTTGGATTAAGAGAATTTATAAGATAAGGTTTCTTAAAACTGTTATGAAGAACATATTTGTCTCGGATATCATGACACGTGAGATAATTACTGTCAAACCGGATACAAATTTATTTGAATGTTCTAAAATAATGGTAAGAAAGAGAACAAGATCTATACCTATTGCTGACAAGAAAAAATTTGTTGGCTTTATTTCTGCAAAAGATATCTTATGGGCAATTGTGAAAAAAACAAAAGAAGATTTGTCAAAGATCGATGTGATTGATGTTTCTCCAAAAAAAATAATAACGATAAAACCAAATTCCACAATTGAAGAAGTAATAGAAAAAATGAGAAAGACAAATTTTGACAAGCTCCCTGTTGT
The DNA here is from genome assembly GCA_964342415.1 of Candidatus Woesearchaeota archaeon. Lineage (GTDB taxonomy): Archaea > Nanobdellota > Nanobdellia > Pacearchaeales > GW2011-AR1 > CAYFFD01. The sequence continues at coordinate 12,670 of CAYFFD010000001.1, forward strand.
CCAAAAAAATGAATTAGTTGGAATTGTAACTGCTAAAGATATATTAAATTTTCATCCAGAAATTTATCCTGAACTTAAAGAATTTTCAAAAATAAGAGAACGAGAAGAGAAACTTAGGAAAATAAAAACAAAAAAAGGGGAAATTGTAAATGAAGATTTTTGTGAAAAGTGTGGAGAGAAAAATGTTCTCAAAAATGTAAATGAAAGAATGATCTGCAGTTCATGCATCAATTTGATGTGATTCCAAAAATATTTAAATAAAATTTTATTAAATTATACATGGTAGAAAAAGATACAATATTCACAAACACGATTAAGTACAAAGGAATTTTTTCCTTTTCTGATTTTTATAATTTTTGTTATAAATGGCTTACGGAAGAAACAGGATTAAATGTTTTTGAAAAAAAATACTCAGAAGAATTAAATGGGGATTCTAAGAAAATTAAAGTTGAATGGGTGGGTATGAAAAGATTTACAGACTATTTTAGATTTGAAGGGGAAGTAGTTTTTGATGTTTTAGGATTGACAAAGGTTGAAATTACCCAGAATGGGAAAAAAATCGAGACAAACAAAGGGAGTGTTGAAGTCAAAATGAAAGGAATAATTGCAAAAGATTATGACGGGAAATTTGAGACAACAGCATTCAAAAAATTTTTAAGAAGCATTTATGAAAAATGGGTTATTCCTTCAAGAATAGAAGAATTTCAAGGAAAGGTTATCAAAGACTCTGATGAATTTTTATCACAAGCAAAATCTTATTTAGATTTAGAAGGTAAGAGATAACATTCTTATAGAATTGTTCATTCCAATGAAATATTTTCTAAGCAGGCTTTTAAACTGCCATTGCCATTCTTAATTAATTCTTTTAATTTAAATCTACTTTCACCTGAAAATTTTTTATTTAGGATTATAGAATCATCTTTTTGATCACACTCAAGAAATACTATTTTTGAGTTATCAGTAAAAGCAATAGCTCTAAAATATACTCCCTGTTTTAAAATCATCTGTGAAGTCACATGAAATATTCTTCCTGTATAGTTATTTGAATTAACTAAGTTTGTCTGGGCAGAGGCATCTAGACTTAAAATAACACTTCCTATTAAGGATGCATAAACCATTTTTCTTAGATAAAATGTCATAATAACTTTTGGAAACTGCTTTTTTAAAAATTACCAATGTATTGGATAATACAAAATTAAGTTTTATAAGTATTTTTTAGTTTAGCATATATATCAACTTATAAATTTAACACAACAAAATCTTTAAATAGAAATTTCTTTCATTTTTCAATGGGACCAAAATCAAGGATTTTAACTAATTCATCTAGATTTTTCCAAAGTAAAAGGATATTTGTATTTGTAGTTGTCTTATTTTTATTGCCATTGGTTTCTGCAATAAATCTAAACGTAGAACAACGCGATTCAAATGAGATAATGATTCAGGAAATAAATCATCCTGCGACTTTCAATTTCAAAATAACAAATCTTGGAAGATCAGACAATTTTCAATTCTACAATTTATTAGGCTTTAGCATGTCTCCAAAAGGAAGTGTTCATTTCTCTCAAGGAGAGGCAAAAAGCGTAGATTTAATGGTTTACCCAAGAGAAAATTTTGATTTCAAAGGATTTTACACTTTCATGTATTTTATAAGAGGAGATAATGGCTCAGAAATTTCACAGGAGCTAAAAATAAAGATAATCGATTTGAAAGATGTTTTTGAAATTGGCTCTGGTGAGATAAATCCAGAATCAAACTCATTAGAAATTTATCTAGAGAATAAAGAAAATTTAAACCTTGAAGAAGTTAATGTAAAATTTGATTCTGTTTTTTTTAAATTTGAAGAAACTTTTTCAATAGAAGCAAATGAAAGAAAAAGTTTTGATGTTGAATTAAAAAATGAAGACTTCAAAAAAATAATTGCTGGATTTTATACTTTAAATGCCGAAGTAAATGTTAAGGATGAAAAAATTGATTTAGAGGGAACTATAAAGTTTGTTGAAAAAGACATCTTAAGAACTACAAAGAAAAATTATGGATTTTTAATAAGCACTCAGATAATAGAAAAAGAAAATGAGGGAAATGTTTTAACACCTTCTGAAACAGTGATAAGGAAAAACATTTTCTCGAGATTGTTTACAACCCTGAGCCCTCTTCCTGATTTTGTTGAGAGACAGGGTGTTGATGTTTACTATACATGGAGCAATGAAATAAAGCCTGGAGAAAAAGTGGAAATTTCTGTGAGAACCAACTGGTTTTTCCCGTTTTTAATAATTCTTTTTATTATTGTAATAGTTATTTTAGCAAAGCAATATTCAAAGACAAACTTGGTTTTAAGAAAAAGGGTTTCTTTTGTAAAAACTAAAGGTGGAGAATTTGCATTAAAAATTTCTATTTTTGTTAACGCAAAAAAACATGTTGAAAAAATAAGTATCATCGACAGGATTCCTCATTTAGTAAAGGTTTATGAAAAATTTGGAGTAGAAAGACCAAAAAGAGTAAATGAAAAAACCAAAAGAATTGAATGGGAATTTGATGAATTGGAAGAAGGCGAAACTCGTGTGTTAAGTTATATTGTTTATTCAAAAATAGGAATTATCGGAAGATTCGCTCTTCCAAAAGCAACAGCGATTTATGAAAAAGATGGAAAGATTCATGAAACGGAATCAAACAAGGCTTTCTTTGTTGCGGAACAGAGTGGAAAAGAAGCTGAAGAATAATGATATCAATCTGATCTTTTAACCAATCTATGCATTTTAATCGGATTCTTTAATCTATGAAAAATCCAAGCACCTGATAAACCCAATTCTTCTAGAGACGTAGAATTTCGATCTAAAGCTAAAACTCTAGTTAACTTAAATTCATGATAAGGGTCAGTTTTAAGATTTTCTAGATTAATATTTTCTAAAAAATCATACATACTTGTATATGCATGTAAAAATTCTCTCTGCATTTCTTTAAACATATTTATAAAATAACAACACAGTTTAAAAATACAACAGAACTTTTAAAAATACTTTTCTTTTACTAGATTAAACCCCCCATAGCTCAGTGGTTAGAGCGCTTGGCTGTAGATTTTATCTAAGGTGGAGTTTCAATTTTGAAATACTATGAAACCCTAAAAGTCAAGAACAGCAGTACCCGAGAGATCCCCAGTTCGAATCTGGGTGGGGGGATTTTTATTGATAAACCTTAGTTACATTAGACTATAGAAGAATTTATAAATAAATATTCTATTAAAAGACCAATAATAAAATCTAAAAAGAGGTAAAATGGAAGACGAACTTTCCGAAAAAAAAGAAGATGATGAAGGAGATTTTGAGGAAAATGTTGACGCCTTAGATCTCGACTAACTTTAATTTTTTATTTTTAATTTTATTTCGTTATTATTTTTTTCTAATTCGGGAAAATTGGAATCTATAAAAAATTTCAATTCCTGAATATTTATTTTTGGAACTAAGACATTGTTTAAAGTAATGGTTGTTCCATATCCAATCTTTAAAGAATTAAGTTCAATTTCTTTTACCAGTTTTTCATCAGCGTAAATCATTAATTTAGTTTTTTCAGAATCTTTAAGTCCGTGATTCCTAATAGTTATATTTGTATCAAGATATTTTCCATGCATTTCTGCAGAGACATTTTCAAAAGTAAGGTCAGAATAACTTGGAAAAGAATAAAGTTTATTTATTTTGTCAGTAATGTCTTGCCCGATATCTTGACTGCATTTGCTAACATTGTACATTATGCTACCTGGATTCAGAGAATGATCAAATCCTAAAGCATGTAAAAGTTCATGTAAACCAATATTTGGTTTTTCACATTTTGAATCTCTGATGAGCAAAATTTCTCCGTGCAGAATAACATTAAAATTATCTGTTCTTGTTATGTTCACAGGACCTCCCTCTCCCGCTATAAATAAATTATTTTCAATCTTATTTCTGCTAGAACAAGTTGTAAAAATTTCTTCGTTGTCAACAACTTCATAAAATCCTAATGAAGTTTTATTGGAAATAATTTCAAACGCGCGCTCCATATCAGATTTTTTCTGTAGGGGGCAATTGGAAATTCTATATGAAATTTCTGAATCAGAATACCTCATGTTTTCATAAAACTGCATCTCTAAATTAGAATTGTTTAAACTAAAGTTAAAATTATTTGAAGTATATCCTTGATAAAATTCAAAACTTGTTGAGGGAATAAACCAATAAAAAACAAGCAATGAAACTGTTATTAAAACAAAAATAAAACTGAAGAATTTTTTCCATAGCATAAGGCGTTCCGCCAATTAAAATATATAAAACTATTCCCAAACTTTCTTTGTGTTTTGTTCAAAACCAATAAAAAATAAAAAATAAAAGTGTTTTGTTAAACTTTATTCACTAGCTTCTTCTGAAGCTTCTTCGGAAGGTGCTTCACTGCTTTCGCTTGATTCGCCTTCATCACTAGCTTCTTCGGAAGGTGCTTCACTGCTTTCGCTTGATTCGCCTTCATCACTAGCTTCTTCGGAAGGTGTTTCTTCAGGAGCTTTTACTTCTTCCTCAACTTCTTGTGTTTGATTTTCTTCGTCCATTATTAAATTTTTGATTTTATTTTTTCTTTGTAATCTCAGTGCACATTCCTGCTGCAACTGTTTGTCCGGCATCTCTTATTGAGAATCTTGACATTGTTGAATTGTCTTTTTGTGTTTCCAAAGCAAGATTTCCTTGCGGTTGAACTCTGACTTTAGCCGCGTCACCATTTTTCAAAAAGTCAGGATTTTCCTTGATTACTTCTCCATTGGCTGGATTAATTTGTGCAATCAATTCTGTAATCTTACATGGAACCTGAGTTGTATGAACATGGAATACAGGTGTATATCCTTTAGCTAAAACACTTGGATGGTTTATAACTGTTATTGTTGCTACGAATTCCTCAACAATTGGAATTGGGTTTGATGCTTCACAGATTACATCTCCACGAGCAATGTCTTTTTTTCCAACTCCCCTAATATTAATTCCAACGTTATCTCCTGCTTCAGCTTCGTCAATCATTTCATGATGCATTTCAATTGTCTTTAATTCTCCTTCAATTCCTTTACCCGTTCTACCTGGTAGGACTATAACTTTACTTCCCTTCTTCATAACTCCTGTTACAATTTTTCCAACAGGGACAGTTCCAATACCTGTGATCTCATAAACATCTTGAACAGGCATTCTCATTGGAAGGTTTGTTAATGACTCTGGTGCAGGGAACAAGTCAAATTGTTCTGTGATAGTTGGTCCTTTGTACCAAGACATGTTTTCTGATTTCTTAACTATATTATCTCCTTTCAATCCTGCGCACGCTATGAATGTTGTTTTTTCAGCGTCAATTCCAACACCCTTCAATAATTTAGAAATATCTTCCTTAACTTTGTTGAACTTCTCTTCTTTATACTCAACATCGTCCATTTTGTTAACAGCAACGGCAATGTTTTTTACACCAGCTGTTCTTAATAACCATAAATGTTCTGTGGTTTGTGGCTGAACTCCTGCTGGGGCAGAAATAACCAAGAAAGCAGCGTCTGCTTGACTTGCTCCAGTTATCATATTCTTTACAAAGTCTCTGTGTCCTGGCGCGTCAATAATTGTGATTTGGAATTTTTGAGTCATAAGTTTCTGATAAGATAAATCAATTGTAACTCCTCTTTCTCTTTCCTCTTTAATATGATCCATGACATAAGCAAATTCAAAACCAACTTTACTATGCTTCTCAGCTTCTTGTTTTAACTTTGTCATTTCCTGTTCAGGAACAAGACCAGAATCATACATCACTCTTCCAACTATGGTTGACTTTCCAGCGTCAACATGCCCTACAAACACAACATTCATGTTTTGTTTTTCTTTAGCCATTGTAATAATTATCTTCTAAATAGAAAATTTAATGCAAATTTTAATAAAAAAAATACTTTATAAAGTTTTTGTTATGAAAATTATTGATTTTCTGATAAACCTTTTCTATCACGAATTCTTCTTATCACATCTAGTTGCATGTTTGAAGGAGCTTTCTCAAACAATTGATCAAGAAGAGATGATGTTCCTCTTCCTTCTGTTGCCGAACGCAAATCATTAGACCATCCGAGCATTTCTGCGACAGGAAGCTTTACTTTTACCTCTGCATTTGTACCTTCTTGCGAGACATTAATCATCTGCCCTCTTTTGCCCCCAATAAGCTTTGTTATTTCTCCTAAAAATTTGTCAGGAATTTCAATAACATGTATCTGTAATGGTTCTAAAATGAAGGCGTTTGCTTTTTTCATTGCTTCAACAATTGATTCTCTTATGGCTGGATAAACCTGAGCAGGACCACGATGAATTGCGTCTTCATGAAGTCGTGTGTCAACCAATGAAACTTTTAACTTTGTACATGGCTCTCTTGCTAAAGGACCTTGGTTCATGACCATTTCAAAAGCGTCTAAAACCATTTCAATAATCTCTTGAATATGAACTTCTCCCCTAGTTTCATCAAGAAAAATATTTCCCTTGTAAATATTTCTAATGTTTCTTATTTCGTCTCCACTCCATCCAAGTCCTAAAAGTTTTTCAGACACTTCTTGATTTCTTTTCTTTATTCTTCCCTCCGGAAGTTCCCCGCTTTTTATTGCTTCATAAACATTATCATCCAAAGGAGCAACCTCTATGAAAAAGCTATTGTGTTTATTTGGACTTCTTCCCTCTACAGACGGAGATTCCTTACCAACTGTCTCTCTATAAACAACAATTGGAGGAGATGTCTTAACATCAAGTCCTTTTTCTGTCTTAATTCTATTTTCGATAATTTCAAGATGCAATTCTCCCATCCCTGAAATCAAAGATTCTCCTGTCTGCTCATTAATTTCAATTTTTATTGAAGGGTCTTCCTTCCCAACTTGCTTCAAAACCTCAACAAGTTTTGGTAAATCTGCTGCCTTCTTGGCTTCAATTGATTTTGTGATAACAGGTTCGAAAATATGTTTGATTGATTCGAACGGCTCGATTTCATTTTTACTTACAGTCTCTCCAACAAAAACATTTTTCAATCCGACAATACCAACAATATTTCCTGCAGAAACTTCATCCACAATAAGTCTTTTAGCTCCTTGATAAACAGAAACTTGTTGGACGCGGGTTTTTCTTTTTGCAAGATTCATGTAAACTTCATCACCTTGTTTAATTGTTCCTGAGAATAATCTTCCTGCTGCAACTTCTCCTGCGTGCCTGTCAATAACAATTTTAATAGGTGCAAAAGCAGGTTCCCCATTAGGATCACAGTTCATTAAATTTTTTCCCAAGTCAGATTCGATATCACCGTGCCAAATTTTTGGGATTCTGTATTTTTGAGCGTCAGCAGGATTTGGATGATGCTCAACACTCATCTCCAGGATGACTTCATGTAAAGGAGCCTTTTCGGCTAACTCTTTATGGTTATCATTTTCATAAGCTTCAATTACATCTTTGAAAGTAATGCCTTTCTTTTTCATGTACGAAAAGCTCAACGCCCAATTATGAAAAGCTGAACCGAATGCAACAGTTCCTTCACCGACGCCAACTTTCCATTTTTCCTTATAACCTTCAGGAGCAATGTTTTCAATCAACTCATTAACATGGTCAATAATCTTAATGAATTTCTCCTGCATTGCTTCAGGAGTTAATTTGACCTCTTTGATTAATCTGTCAACTTTATTTATGAATAAAACAGGTTTAACAAGTTCTTTCAAAGCTTGTCTTACAACTGTTTCTGTCTGAGGCATAACACCTTCGACAGCGCAAGTCAATATGATGCAACCATCAACAGCCCTCATAGCTCTAGTAACATCTCCTCCGAAATCTACATGCCCAGGAGTGTCAATTAAATTAATCAGGTAATCTTGTCCTGCAACTTCATGAACCATTGAAACATTTGCAGCATCAATTGTTATTCCTCTTTCAGATTCATCTTCGTGAAAATCCAAGGCCAATTGCTTTCCTGCAAGCTCTTCCGAAATCATTCCTGCTCCTGCTAAAAGATTATCAGAAAAAGTTGTTTTCCCGTGGTCAATATGCGCTGCAATTGCTATGTTTCTGATTTGGTTTTGCTGCTTCATTAACTTCTGAATTTTTTGAGTTTTTTCGTCCGCCATCTTTTTAATAATATAATTTCGGATAATTAGTTTAAAAGTTTTTAGCATTATGATTAAATCAACAACTTTTTTAAGGAGACTATCTATTGTTTTTCTAAGCGGGGGTGCTGGAGTGGTCAAACAGGCAGGACTTAAGATCCTGTAGCTTAGTGCTTACGCAGGTTCGAACCCTGTCCCCCGCATTTTAATTTTAAATACACACTAAATTAATCTCATGAAAAGAAAAAAACAGATCTTTCTACTTTTATTTTTGATTTTGTTCTTTTTTATAATAAATTACTCTTTTCTTGATAAAGCACTTGAAAACTTTTTAATTGATTCCGAAACCGTAAGGGTTGAAAGGATTATCGACGGAGACACAATAATAATTAATCAAACTTCTGTAAGGCTTCTTGGAATTAACTCTCCTGAAAGAGGCGAGACATATTATCCAGAGGCAAAAGAATTTTTGGAAGAATTAATTTTAAATAAAACAGTTAAACTAGAATTCGGAAGGGAAAAATACGACAAATACAAAAGAATTCTTGCTTATGTTTTTATCAGCAATGAAAATATAAATTTAAAATTAGTTGAAGAAGGGTTTGCCAACTTTTACTTTCCTTCTGGAAAAGATTTTTATTATAATGATTTTGAATCCTCATGGAAAAAATGTGTTGAAAATAATAAAAATTTATGTGAAAAATCAAAAAATGTATGTTTAGAATGCATTGAATTGAAAAACTTTGATGTTAAAAATCAGGAAATAATTTTTCACAATTCGTGCAATTTCAACTGCGATTTAAGCAAATGGGAAATTAAAGATGAAGGAAGAAAAAGTTTTATTTTTCCTGATTTTGTATTGGAAAGTAAAAACGGGGTTAAAATCATTGTGGAAGAAGGAAATAACAATGAAGAAAATTTATTTTGGAAAAATGAAGAATATGTTTGGACAAAATCAGGAGACACTTTATTTTTAAGAGATGACAAAGGAAGATTAGTTTTGTGGGAAAATTACTAATTTCACCAATTAAAAGTAATCATAATAAAGGTATTTTTCAACGACAATAATCCTTAAATAAAGAAAATCAATGATGTTTTAATGGAAAGGGGAAAGTCACTTGCATTATTGAGCATTATATCTTTAATATTATTTTCAAGCTTTATTTTTGCGACACATGTTATTACAACTTCCAGCGGGGCTTCTTCTTATAGTGTTAATGAGGATGTGAGTTTTAATTATAACATAACTGTAAATAACACTGATTTAGGACAGACAGCAAATATAACTCAAGTCGACATAACTCTTCCAAGCTCATTCTCTTTTTTAGCAAATTCAAATGACACGGATTCTCCTAGCACAATATTCACAAATACAAGCGCAGTATTAAGCTGGACAAACTCAACAAACTTTGTTGTTAATGAAAGTGATGTTAGGAATTTCTGGTTTAATGCAACCGCTTCCACACCTGGAAATTTCAATTTAACTATTACTACAACAAATTCAACAGGCAGTTTTTCTTCAAATATCTCTGTTACTATCAATGACACAACAATTCCTTCATCAATAAGTTTTGTTAGTCCTACTTCAAGTAATAATTCAAACACTTCACAATCTTACATTCCGATAAATATAACTGCTATAGATAATGGAGTCATCAGCACAATCATAATAAAATTATTCAACTCAACAAACGACCAAATAAATTCTTCGAGCAACTCTTCATCACCTTCCCAATTCCTTGCAAACTTTACAGGATTAAGTGATGGAGTTTATTATTTTAACTCAACAGTAAATGATACTTTTGGAAATTCTAATTCAACAAGCACAAGAAAAATAACTCTTGACGCATTAGCTCCAAACGTTTTTGGATTCAACAATCCTGTAAGCAATGCAAATTTGTCAGGCACGCAAGTTATTAATGCAACAGCAAATGATACAACCCTAACAATAAGCAGTGTGTTTTTCAATATTACAAATTCCAGTGGGCAAATTAGTTTTTTAGCCACTTCTCAAACAGGGGACAATTGGAACGCAACACTAAACACTTCAGCTTTAACAGATGGAAACTATAACATAACTGTTTACGCAAATGACACTGTTGGAAATTTGAATAATTCTGAAAAAATCAGTGTAACCATAGACAACACTTTTCCAACATTAACTTCCTTGTCAGTTTCAGGTGTTTTCAATAATGGAACAATTAATATCTCGTCGCCGGCAAATCAAGACGGATTGTATGACAACTTAACAATTGACTTGGCATACTCTGAAACAGTGAGCGCCAGCATATTTGTAATAAATAGCACAGGAAGTGTTGTCAAGACAATATATTCAATCTCTTCTGTGCAGAATCCTACTGCAAAGGGTTGGGACGGAACCCTAACAGGAGGTGCTAATGCATCTGACGGGTTTTACACAATAAATACAACATTTACAGACGAGGCAAACAACACAAACACAACACAGGTTGCAAGCGTCTATGTTGACAACACTGCTCCTTCTGTCACAATCACTTCACCAAAATCAAATGAGAATTTCACAAAAGATCAATCAGTGCTTTTACTCGGAGCTGTCAGTGATTTAAATGTCGCACAGTCACTTGTCTTCAATGTATCAAATTCAACTTTCTCTTCAACCTATACAACTGAGAAAAATTTATGGTTCAATAATTCATTTGACATTACAAAACTTGCAGATGGTTTTTACAATGTGACTGCAATTGCAAACGATACTTTAGGGAATTTAAACAAAACTGAAAAAGTTCTGATTTTAGTTGATAGCACAGATCCAACAATCACAAATTTGAACATAGCGCCTAGCACAATTAACAATGACAATAATGTAACATTAAACGCCACAATCAATGACTCATTTTCAGGAATCTCGAGAGTATGGGTTTCTTCAAACTTTACAGGAAGTTTTGTGAATTACACAATTTCTGGAAGTGGTCAGAATTATTCTTTCTTGATTAAAAGCGGGAATTTCTCAAATCAAGAAGTTGTAGGATATCAATGGTTTACGAATGATACTTTAGGAAATGAAGTTAATAGTTCTTTACAAAAATTCAACATCAGCAACAGAGTTCCTGTTTTTGTAAGCACAGCTATAACAAATGCAACAGAAGATAAAGTTTATACTTATCAAGTCAATACAACAGATAGTGACGGAGATTCTTTGACATATTCATTGACAACTTCTCCAACAGGAATGGGAATTACTTCAAGTACAGGATTGATTGTTTGGCTTCCTGACAACAGCCAAGTTGGAAACAGCACTGTGTCTGTTTTGGTAAATGACAGCAAAGGTGGAACTGCAACGCAGACATTTGCAGTGAATGTGACAAATGCAAATGATATTCCAACAACACCTTCGCTAACCTCTCCATCAAATCAATCAACTTTGTTAAAGAATTCAACAACATTAAAATGGAATGTATCAACAGATGATGACAATAATACAATAACTTATTATGTATTTTTCTCAAATGAAACAAGCCCTTCTATTAATGCTACAACAACAAACCCTAATTTAACAGTAAGTGGTCTTGAAGACAACGAAACATATTATTGGAATGTAATCGCAAGCGATGGGATTGGAAATTCAAGTACAACAGCAACATTGCAATTTAATATTAGTCTTAATAATGCTCCAAATATAACTGCCCACGCACCTTTGCTAAATAAAACAATCTCAGAAAATCAGACATTGATGTTTAATGCAACAATCTTCGACGTAGATGGAGACAACATAATTTACAATTGGACAATTGACAACGTTCAAAACTCAAGTGCAACAACTTCAACAAGCAATGAAACAATATTTTTTAACTACACGCCTTCATTTAGTGATTCGGGAACACATACAATTAAGCTATCTATCAAAGATACTAACAACAACTCTGGGACAGCAAAGTCATGGTTAGTAACAGTTTCGAACGACAACAGAGATCCAACACTTAACACAATAATCGATTACTCTGTTAATGAAGATTCAACACTTACATTTGACATAACAGGTTCTGATCCTGATGAAGGAGACACATTAACATATGATTCAAATCTTAGTTCTATTTCTATAACAAAAGTAAATAACACTTTAGCTAGAGTTTCGTGGACTCCTACAAACAGCGATGTCGGCGCTAATGCAGTTAATTTCACGTTGAGTGATGGAACTAAAACAGTTTCACAAGTTGCAACAATTACAATAGTTAATACAAACGACGCTCCAACGATAACAAGCAGTTCTCCTTCATCTGACCCAATAGTAAAAAACAAAACTGCCCAAACATTTTCTGTTAGTACTAGCGACGCTGATAGTGATTCATTAAGTATAACATGGTATGTCAATGGAAGCTCAAATGGAACTGGAAGCAGTTTTAGTTTAACAAAAACAATTTCAGAAAACTCAGAGGTATTCAATATCACTGTTTTTGTGTCAGATGGAACAGAAACAGATTCAAAAGAATGGAAATTAATTGTGACAAGCATCCCTGTTACAAGTTCATTCACAGGAAGTGGGACAACAGATTTCTCAACAATCCCTGACTTAAGTTCCGCAACAGATATTGTTCTCGCGGAAAGCGACGGGAAAATTGACTTTGGAAATGAAATTCTAGACTTGAGCAACGTTCTTGACTTAGACAATAATATCAAAATTCTTGAAGGAATCGTAGCTATAAATTCTTCAAGATATCCTCAGTTAAACAAACCAGCGACAATAACTTTAACAGGATTATCTTATAGCACAGCTCCAAAGGTTTTTTCCAATAGCGATTTCACAACAAGCTCAAGCGAAATAACAAGTGAATGCAGTTTCTGTAAAATTACTAATTTCACTAAAGCTCCGACAAGCAGTGGAACAGTTATTTTTGAAGTGGAACATTTCAGCTCTTTCAAGGTTGCAGCAAGTGGAAATAAATTAGACTTGAATTCATTTGACGACTTAGATTTATGTGAAGAAGGAATTATTGGAGATTTAGAATTAGAAATTAAAGACCCAGATGAAAGAGATGACTTCAAAATAGGAGACCTAATAAAAATAAAAGTGGATGTTGAAAACAGTGCTGACGAAGACCAAGACGTTATTGTTGAGGCGTCATTATACAACATTGATGAAGATGATGAAATGGAAAATGATGAAAGCAATGACGAAGAAATAAATGAAGATGATAACGAAATATTTAATCTTGAAATCGAAGTTCCTGATGACTTTGATGATGGCGACGATTATTTGATATATGTAAAGGCTTACGAAGAGAAGAATGAAGATGAACAATGTGATGAGAAGATAGTTGAAATAAAATTAGAAAGAGAAAAACATGATGTTATAATTAAAGATATGGAGATTACACCTTTAACAATTCGTTCTGGAAAAAACCTCAACGTGTTTGTTGATATAGAAAACATTGGAAGCAGTGATGAAGATGTTTATGTAACTTTGAAAAATGATGCTCTTGAAATTTTTGAAAAAAGCGAAACTTTTGAACTCGAAGAGCAAGGTGAAGATGATTTCTTTACTCAAGGATTTTTTGTAAGAATTCCTGACAACACATTAGAGGGAGAATATTCACTTATAATAGAGGCAGTGTTTGATGGTGAAGAAGACACAAGGACAGAAACAATTTCTGTCTTAAGATCATTGTCTTTAATCAGTACAGATTTTGACGGAGAAATTATTAACCTCAAATATGGAGAAAAGACAGAAACAATAAAAATAGAAAAAGAAGGTTATTTGAAAAAAGTCAGTTCATCGTCAAAAGAGAAAGATTATTTATTTGTCGTCGCGCTTGCACTTGGAATATTGATTCTTCTTCTATTAATAGCCGTTATACTAAGTTCAAGAAGAATATTCAGATAAAGGGGATACAGAAAAGTTTATAAATAGTTTTCAAATGTTACTACTAAAGAATTTAGAGAGGTGATAGGAAATGAAATGGATTACGAAAAAAAAGGAAAAGAAGAAGGGAATTATGCTCAAGAAAGAGGGATCTCAAGAAGAAAATTTTTAATAGGTTCAGCTGCAACAGCTCTTGTTGCAGGTGCTACTTCACCTTTTTTAATACCGGGAAAAGCTTCAGCTGGGTTTTTAGAGGATATCTTAAGTTCAGCAGGTTTGCCTGTAGAATATGATAAAACGCTTGCAATTCCTGACCCAACTATAACTCATATAATAGAACATGGAAGACTTCCAGATAATTTTGAACTTTATAGAGAAACTATTTCAAAAGATCCTTTTATCCAGTTTTTAACGGAAATAAGAGAACTTCCAAAAGAAGGTTTTAGATATTATATGAGTACTACTGCAGATGCTACAGGCAAGAAGCCAAATGCTATAGTTTTCCAACCAGAAAATTTCTCCACTCAATTTAATCCTAGAGAAGATTTTGTTGAAGTTTCTCGTGAAGAAGGTTTAAGTTATTTCCCTTCAATGATTAATGGAACTAAAGGAAATCGCTTCTCTCAAAAAAATTTTGTTCAAAGATTAGGGTACTATGATGAAGAAGGAAGAGAAGTTGTATATGCAATAGGCATTCAAACTAGTGGTGAAGATAATGGTAAAACCCTAGGTTATAGAAATGCTATGATTCTTAATAAATCAAAATTTAGTTTATACTCATCTACTAGTGATGGAGATGGTGGAGGTGGAGGAATTGGTGCTGGCCCTAGTGGAGAAGCTGGTGGTGGGCCTACCGGAGATGCTACTGGTGGTGGAGGTCAAGCTGGAGGAGACGGAGCAAAATAAAAATAAAATGAATTTAAAAAATATTCAACTTAAAAAAAAGAATTTGATTTTTGGACTTGTTGCAATGTTATTTGTAATTCCCTTTGTTCTTGCTGTAACAGGAATAATTCAAATAGATAGTTTTTTCGATAGTTCAACAGGACAACCATTAAATGGTGTTGAGATCTTGCTATTTTCTTGTGGAGATACTTCATGTAACAACATTGGCTCGCAAATTTTTAATTTAAATTCAGGAGCAACTAATCAAATAACATTTGAATATCCTTACAATCCTTCTTCAACAGAAGGCAATCAAGATTATTTTGCACATTATTTTTTCAAAGAAGATTACCTTCCTAAAGAATATGTTGAACATGTTTGGGGATTTGGTGCAACACTTGAATACGATTATAATTTCAACAAGGCGCAATCATGCCATTCACCAATTGATTCTTTCAGTATTACAAATTCAAATTATGTAAATGAACCAGTTGTTGTAAGTGTAGAAGCAATTCTTGAAGCAGATGCACACAGCGCTTTCACAAATCTTCTCTTGGATTTTATTCCTTCAGGATTTGAAGACTATTATTCTGCTGAAACAGAAATAACAGTTGAGATACTTGATGAAAATGATAATGTTGTAAATACAGAAAGCAAGACATATGAAATTCTTGCAGACACTTCGCAGAACGTTGTGTTCACATGGACTCCAAGCCAAGAAGGAAATTATAGTGCAAGAGTAAAGACAGATGTTATTGATTCTCAATGCCAAAGCAGCTTTGAGCAATTCTCTGAAAAGCAGTTTCTTGTTTGGGAAGAAAGACCTCAAAACCAGTGTTACACAATAATAAATGACTTGGAAGCAACACCTGAATTTGCAAAACAAGGAGATTTAGTAACAGTAAGATTCAACAAGATAAGCAATTTCGCGGATGATAATTTTTCAAAAACGCCAATTCAAACAAGAGCAACATATGAAATAACAGACAGCCAGAATAATGTTGTTTTCTCTGACAATCTTTTGTTAAATGCCAATGCAAATGATACTGATTATCAAGAAATTACTTTCACATGGACTCCAAACTTCGGAGAAAATTTTAACGTAAAGGTTACAGGTATTGGAGAAGATTCTTTGTGTGATGGAAAAACAAATCCTCTAGACGCAGCGATTTTAGGTTTTTTCGTGGAATCCGCAGAAACATATGATGTTTTATTTGTTGTTTCTGATTCTGAAACAGACGTAAATCTAAATGAGGCAAATGTTGTCTTTGAAAGCCAAAATGGAAAAACAAATTCTGCAGGAAAAGTTACTTTCACTTCAAATCCAGGAAGTTTTAATTGGATTGTGTCCTCAACAGGATATGAATCAAAAACAGGAACAGCAGATATCACAGGAGATGTTACAATAAATGTGGCTCTTGATAGAATTCTAATTGTTGAAGATGACGATGATGACGATAGCAGCAGTGGAGGTGGGAGTAGTGGAAGTAGAACAAGGCAAATTAATTTCCCTGTTTTAAGCGCTTCTCCAAGCGGAATTCCTGCACAAATATCTACTATAGATTTAAGTGAAGGAGATGAAAAGCCTGAATCAAATGCATTGGTATGGTTTTTAATAATTGCTGAATTAATAGTTGTTCTAGGAATTGTCTTGTTTTTAGTAAGAAAAAGATTTAGTTAAAGTTTCTTTTTCTTGATTTTACCTTTCATTAATTCTTTTTGATTTAGAAACATTAAAATTGCTGCTGGAACTATGAAAATCCAATCAACTAAAAAAGTTAAAACAAGAAAACAAAGAGCGATTACCGAGTATGCTACAACCTTAGGATTTTTCATGTTAATTTCTGTTTTCTTATCTTTATAATTTATATGATATAATGTATAAAGATTTTTAAGCTAACTCTCTTGTATGATTTATGGGATTATTTGATTTTTTTAAGAAAATAATTAAGAAGAATATTGAAGAGCCAAAAGTAGAGCAAGAGAAAATTGCTTTCTTTGAGATTGGAGATTGGATTGAAAGAAAGGGGAATGAAATCGAAATTAGAGAAAAAGAAATTGTTGTTTTAGTTCAAGGAAAAATTAAGGTTTTTGAAAATGAACTTAGGGAAAAAATAAAGGTTGTAGAAAATTTTGATGTTGAGTCTAAAAAAGTTGAAGACCAAATTAAATTTATTGTAAATGAAGGCAGAAAAAAGTACATTGAATCTTTGAAAGATTTTGTGGAAAAATTGGAGAAATTAGAAATAGAAAACCTTGAAAAATTTATTGATGTTGTAAACAAGATTTTTTTAGATTTTAATAAAAGCTCGCATATGAGTTATGAAAGAACCACTGTTTTAATTGGGAAAGAAATGAAGGAAATAAAAGAAAGTTTAAAATTATTTTCTAGAAATTTGATAAAAGTGTTTGATGAAAATAAAGAAATCGTAGATTCATCTAAAACGATTTCTCTTATTAAATTAAAATCAAACTATGTTACAAAGAGTGAATCAATTCTTGAGAAAATTAATGAAACAGTTAATGATTTAGATGAAAAAATAATTGAGGAAGAAGAAAAGGAAAAAAATATTCTTGAGGAAATTGAAATAATTAAGGAAAGCGATGAATATAAGGAAAACCTTGAGAGAAGGGAAAAAATTAAATTATCTGATGAAGAATTAAAAAAAGATCTTCTAAGCTTAAAGCAACTTATTGATTTTAAAGGCTTGGCTAATTTTTTCCATATTTTTAAAGATCAAATGAATATTGTAAAAGCTCATAGAGAGAATTTTCAAACAAGTTTTAGAAAAGACGATGGAGAGAGCATTACTAACTTGTTAGATAAATCTAATTTGAATAATGAGACAATTTCTGGAAAGATAAAAGAAGTTAATGATAAAAAAGAAGAAATGATAAAACTGAAACAAGAAATTAAGAAAGATAAAACAGAAGAACTAAGCTCTGAGAAAACAAAAACAATTCTTGAAATTGAAAACTTAAAGAATGAAAAAATCAGAGAAGAAAAAAGATATGCAAAACTTAAAGAAGGTAAAGAAAATTTAGTCAAGGAAGTAAAAGAAAAAATTAAAGAGATGGGTGTAGAGGTTGATTAAGAGTTCAGAAAATGCTCAAAAAAATATGGAAATTCCTAAAGAGAATTGTGTGGGGTAAAGATTTAGTAGTTTATGAATTGAGAAAATTTTTAAGAACATTATATGAGGGTTATCCCACTCACGCCTTTTTTGATTATGAATTAAAAGGAAAAGAGAGATTAGAAGTTGGTACAACCTTCTTTTAGCAGATAAAATAATGAGTAAGGTTTGGATAGAAAAAGAAAAGAAATATGGTTATATTTTGAGAGTTGAAGGATTAAGATTAGTGGAACTTTGGAATACTGAAAGAATAACATTATGGATAGTTTTACTCACTTTGGTTAGTATATTTTTTATTATAAATGTAAGATAACCCTCTAACAAAACTCTTAAAAACCTTAATTCTTATGTTTTTTTGTAGACTAGGTTGGCGGGTTAGCCCTCCGCTGCTTGCAAACGGGCTTTATGGCAGACTGTAAGAGGGGGCGTGACAAGAAAGTTGGGAGGTCCTTTGTTCCAACGTTGAAGTTTTGTCCGTTTTGATCTTGCAGATGCGAATTGGGTCAGGCCTTGATCGGAGCAGCCCTAAACATTTGTTAAGGTGCTTGACGGGTCGCAAGGCCGAGGAAGAACAAGGGTTAGCTTTTCAGCAATCTTTGAGCAAACTCTCGAGTCTACTTAAAAAAAATGAAATATTGGGTCTTCGTTAAATCTTTTTTTCAAACATTTTTATTACTAGTAACTATTTTTTTAAGTGCATATGTGGCGACAAATTATAATCAACCTCTTGGTTTTTTAGGTTGGTTTGCTGTAACAATGATGGTTATAACAGTATTCTCAATAGCATTTATTGATTATTATCTAAGTAAAAATTAAACCAAACTTGCCTTGATTATTTTTACTTCTTCTATTGGCCTATCGCTTCCATCTTTTTCAACAGCCGCGATTTTGTCAACAACATCCATTCCTTCCACGACTTTTCCAAAGACAGGATGTTTGTCATCAAGAAAATTATTGTCTACAAGATTTATAAAAAATTGACTGCTTCCAGTGTTTGGTCCTGAATTGGCCATTGAAATTGTTCCGCGATCGTTTTTGTTTCCACCTGCGTGCGTGAATTCATCTTGAATGTTTGGTATTTTTGGATCTCCAAATCCAGTTCCTGTAGGATCACCGCCTTGAATCATAAAACTCGGAATGACTCTATGAAAAATAACTCCATCATAAGTTCCTTGATTTACTAAATTCTCAAAATTGCCCGCAGTGATCGGCATATCAGAATACAATTCAATTACAATATTTCCTTGATTTGTTTCCAGTTGAACTTTTTTGTTATTTGAATTTCCCATTGTGTATATAATTACAGAACCTAAGATTAAAAGAACAATTATAAAGATTGCGATTTTGTTTTCTAATAATTTTTTCATTTATCAAAATAAATTTTACAGTATATAAATTTTTCAAAACATCAATTTAATAAATTCAATTTCCTTTTTTTATCTATGAAAAAGAGTGATAGAAGAGGGCAATTTTATCTGTTTGTGACAATAATACTTCTTTCAGTAATTGTTGGAATTGCGACCTTGTCGAATTTTTCTCAAAAGCAAACAAACGTTAACTTTCAATATGTAAAGGACGAGTTGAATATAGAAAGTGAAAAAGTTTTAGACTATGGATTAAAAAACAACAAAGACACAAAAGTACTTTTAACAGATTTTACAAAAACATATTCAAACTATTCTGACGCTGACAATTTTTATTATGTTTTCGGAGACAAGGGGGAAATTACAATTTCAGGATACAAGAAATTTTCTTCTGGGACAGTTTTGTTTGACTTAGGAAATGGAAGCCAAGAATGGAACATAAACGAAGGAGTTTATGCCTCGCAAAGTTTTTCCAATCCTAAAAGAAACATCAACCTTACTATTGATGAAATTATTTATGACTTCACGCTAAGGCGCGGAGAGAATTTCTACTTCATACTTTCAAAAGAAACAAACGGAGAAGTTTATATTTTAAGCAATAGCTATTATGATGAAAATCTTGGGGAATGGGGTGCTTGTGGAAATGGAGTTATAGAAAGTGGAGAAACATGTGACGATGGTAACACAAATAGTGGTGATGGTTGTTCAAGTTCTTGCCAGATAGAAGATATTGGAGGCGGTGGAGGTGAAGGTGGTGGAGATGGTGAAGCACAATAAAAATAAAATCAATTCAGAAATTATTTTCTATTAAGATTAACATTGAGATCATATCCTGAAATTTTTAAAGAATCACATCCATTAGAAAAATTTCCTAAAGAAGAAGTCCATCCATTTAAAGAATGATAAACTTCTAATTTTTCAAAGTTATCCATTTTCAATTTACCCTGATAGTTTTTTGTCCCTTTAGAACATAAATTCCCCCTTTTGTTTTTCTCCCTGAAAAAGAACCATCTTTTGTTTGTGTAAATTCAACTTCTTGCTCATACCCTGAATACTCAGCATCCCAATCTCCAGATATATCACAAACTCTCTCTCCGCTAGGAAGAACTACTGAATTTGGGGTATTAGCATCTAATGGGGTTAGTGGTTTTGGTGGTTCTGCAGTAGCACACGCTACTTCCAAAGCTCCTATTCCTAAAGCCCCTACAACTGCCATGTTCTTCTAATATCTTGATATCTTGATTTCATTTTAATTCCTTATATTTGAAGATTGGAGCGATTATTTATTTATAAGGATTGTTGTAATAAGGAAATTATCGAAATCTAAAAATTAATAAATAATAAAATGGTGACATAACTATGAAAAAAGAGGCTTGGAAAAATCAATTTTTCTTTCTAAGAGATCGCAGAGGAATAAGCGTCATGATTGGTTATGTTCTTTTGGTAACAATTACAATAATAATAAGCACAATAATGTATCAATGGCTTAACACTTACATTCCAACAGAGTCTTTGGATTGTCCTGATGGTGTTTCGGTTTTTGTAGAAGAGACAAGATACAACTGCACAGAAAAAATTCTTGACTTCACGATAAAAAACAACGGAAGGTTTGACATTGCAGGTTACTTCATACACGGAACGAATTCCTCAAGCCAAGGACTTGCAACAATAGCATTATCTCAGTACAGTAATCTGAGTGCAGAAGGAGAAATCATCTTTGATGCAGACAATAATTTTCTAAAGCCAAACAATAAATTAGACAACATATTCGATCTTAGCAATACTTCTTTCGGGCAAATTCAATCGCTTGAAATAATTCCAATAAGATATCAGCCAGTCAACAACAAAAATAGAATTGTCAGTTGCAGTGATTCAAAAATAAGAGAAGTAATTAGCTGTTATACAGGAAGTGTTCCATGTATCCCTGAAGATGTCTCTGTGACTTGTGGAACATGGGTTTGTGGTTCTAAAACAAATAATTGTGGTGATGCGGTATCATGCCTACCAGGATGTACTTTACCGGAAACCTGTAATGCAAACGGGCAATGTACACAAGGGTAACACAAATTGATTTCTCAGGCTTTGAATCAGGAACACAAGGATGGACTTTTGGTGGATCAGATGGTGACAGAAGCAATAAAAGAAGTAATGTCGATGATTCAGGAGTTTTAGGAGGAACATGGTCAGCACACTTACAAGATGATTCATCAACTTCAGAATTCTTAAAAAATTTTGACTTTGCCGGAGGCTATAGCCATGTTAACATATCATTTGGTTATTATCCTAAAAGTATTGATAATAATGAGTATGTTCAACTTCTTTGCGATGGTGTTGAAGTTTGGAGGTTTACAAAGGGTGCTCATGGACAAAATGCATGGTTTTCTACAAAAGTTAAAGTCGAGATAACAGATTGTAATTTTGATTCTTCAGTTGAAATAAAGTTTGAAGGAAATCCAGGATTGTCAGGAAATTCAGATGACATTTGGGTGGATGGTATAAATATAACAGGAATATTATAATTAAAAATTATAACGTTAAAATTTATAAACTTAAAATATTTAAATGAAAAAACATAACAATGAAGATGATTAATTTTAATCTCCTTTCAAAAAACAATAAAGTAAATCAAAGATTTCCATTTGTCCGAATTTTTCCAAATTCAAACAAAGGGGTTTCACCCATGATTGCAACTGTCCTTCTAATAGGAATGGTTGTTGTTATTGCCTTAATTATTTTTTTATGGTTCAAAGGATTCTCACAAGAAGCAATAGTAAAATTCGACAAAAATGTAGAACTCGTGTGTGATGAAGTCAAGTTTGAAGCAAGCTATTCAGGAGATACGTTGGCTGTATCAAATATTGGGAATGTTCCTGTTTATAACATCAAAGTAAAAATCTTGGAAAATGGTAATTTTGAAACAAAAGATTTAAATGACCTATCTTCAAATTGGAAGAACGCTGGATTAAATCCAGGAAGGGTTTTTTCAGATGACATAAGCTCCAGCATTGGAAGTGCAGACAGCGTAACTTTGACTCCTGTTTTAGTAGGAAGCTCTGAAAAAGGAGAAAGAACTTTTACATGCAATGAAGCAAGATATGGTCACACAATTAATTTATAAAGTGATTTTTAAAAAAAACAAAAAAGGGGTTTCTGGGATTATTGCAACGGTAATCATGATTGGGTTAGTTATTGCAATCGCTGCGATTTTATGGAGTGTTGTAAATAATTTAATAGGAGAACAAGTTAGTTCAAGCGAATCCTGTTTTGGAAATTTCGGAAAAGTCACATTAAACAAGCAATACGTATGTAAAGATTCTATTGCAAACGAAATTCAATTTGCAATAAATATAGGGGACATAGATGTTGATAGTGCCTTAGTCTCTGTTTCAGGGCAATCAGGAACAAAAAGTTTCGAAATAAAAAATAGCACAACATATAGTTATGTCAAAATGTTTGGTGGAAGTTATGGAGGAGCATTGCAGCTTCCTGGAGAAAATGCTGGATTAACTTATGTTGTTGGTTTAACGACTCTTGGGATCACAGACGCAACATCAATAAAAATCGCTCCAGTGTTAAATGGAAACCAATGCGAAGTTTCTGATTCTATAACATCAATTGGTAGTTGCTGATTTTTCTTTAACATTAACTATTTAAATTTAATCTTATTTAATTGTTCATGAAAAAAAGAGGGCAGATTTGGATAGAGGTAGTTATTTACACCTTAATTGCATTGAGTTTAATCGGGGCTGTTCTCGCTTTTATAACTCCAAAGATAGGGGAAATTCAGGACAAAGCAATTATCGAACAAAGCATTACGATGATGCAAAACATAGACACAGTTATTTCATCAGTTGCTATTGGAGGTCCTGGAAATAAAAGAATAATTGACTTAGGAATAAAAAAAGGAGCACTAACAATAGATGCACAAAAAGATGAGTTTGTTTTTGAAATGGAAAGTGAATATGAATATAGTCAACTAGGAGAGGAAATAAACATTGGCGATATAATTGCGCTGACAGAAGAAATAGGAAGTTTAAACAAAATAACACTAAAGATGAATTATAGTGAATATGATTTAACCTACAATGGAAAAAATGAAACAAAATTAATCACAAAAGCTTCAACACCTTACAAATTGTCAATTGAAAACAAAGGGGGAACAAAGACAATAATCGAAATTATTGTTAGTTAATTTTAAAAGAATTAATTGTATTAAATAAAAATGGAAGTTATCAAAAAAAAGAGGGGAATACAGGATTATCCAAAAGTCTTGATAAATTTTTCTCCAAAAATTCCTCCTCTAAAAAAACTCTCTGACAAAACAAAAGTCAACATAAGGTATTCATTGATTCATCCTTTCGCATTTGCACATATTTATTGGGATCCAAAAATTTACGAATTAGTATATGAAGTGGAAGAGCCATATTTAAATGAAACAGAAAAAAAACACAGGGAAGAAATAGTCTCTGCAATGGAAAATATGATTAATCTTGGAGATATTGTAGATAAAAAAAGAGAAGTTGTCTTAGAATATATTGACAGAATGTTCAAAATTTTAGTGATAGAGCTTGGAATAGAACTCTCATATCAAAGCTACAAAAAAATATTTTATTATCTTAGTAGAGATTTTATTGGTTTCAACAAAATAGAACCCTTGCTAAGAGATTATTTTGTTGAAGATATAGAATGCAACGGACTTGATACTCCTATTTATGTTGTGCATCGGGCTTATCGAAACATGAAAACAAATATTAAATTCAATGACTTGGACAAGCTTTCAAATTTTGTTGAGAAACTTGCTCAAAAAACTGGAAAATATGTTTCCTATGCAAATCCAATTCTCGATGGAAGCCTACCTGATGGAAGCAGAGTTAATGCAACTTACACTAAAGACATAACAAGCAAGGGTCCAACATTCACGATAAGAAAATTTACAAAAACTCCATGGACCCCTCCTCAGCTTATAAAATTCAATACATTAAGCCCTGAGATGGTTGCTTATTTGTGGATATTAATTGAGCATAAAATGAATATTTTACTCACAGGAGGAACTTCTTCCGGAAAAACAACTTTGCTTAATGCAATCGCGTTTTTCATTCCTCCAGAGGCAAGAGTTGTTAGTATTGAAGACACTCGTGAATTAAACCTTCCAAGAGAGAACTGGCTTCCAAGCGTTGCAAGAAATTCAACAGGTGTTGGAAACATCGGAGAAATTGATTTATTCACTTTGCTAAGAAGCTCTTTCAGGCAGAATCCTGATTATGTAATTGTCGGAGAAGTCAGGGGAAAAGAAGCGTCTGTTTTATTTCAAGGAATGGCTTCAGGACATTCTTCACTAAGCACAATGCACGCCGACTCCGTGGACACTGTAATAAAAAGACTTGAAACTCCTCCTATCGAACTTTCACCAACATTGTTGAATGTTCTTGACTGTGTTTGCATCATGACTCATGCAATTGTAAAAAAGCAAGAGACAAGAAAATTAAAAGAAATTGTGGAAATAATAAACGTAAATCCAAATGGAATCGCCTTAACAAACACACCTTTTTTATGGAATCCTTCAGATGATAGCTTTTACTTTAAAAAAAACAGCAAGATATTTGAAAAAATTTCAAGAAGAAGCGGATTAAAAATTGAAGAACTTGAATTAGAATTCAGAAAAAGAGCGCAATTGATTCATAAAATATCTCAAGAGAAAATTTTCGAATTTGAAAAATTTCAGGGAATAGTAAATGAATATTACAAAAAACCTGAAGAAGTTCTAAAAAAATTTGGAATTATGTAAGCAAATATTTAATAATACAAAATCCTTTTTCATGACATGAAAGATGGTGATAAATTTTTAACAAAAGAAGAGATTTCTTTTCTTAATCAACTTATAAAATCTCTCGAAGAATCAAACAAAAAGCTTGAAGAGTATTATATAAAAAAAGATTACAAGAATTTCAAGAATGTTAAAAAATTCATGTTGGAAATTCAAAAAAAAATTTCTAAAGCGATAAAATGATTCATGAAGGAAAATTTTTTCAAGAGTTAAAAAATAGTATTTCAAGAGAAGTGGAAATAATTAAAGAAATGAATTCTTTTTTTAATAATTTAGAAAGCCATGATCAAGAAGAAAAGGATATGGTTTTTTCACAAACAAGTTCTTTAAAAAAATTATTAAAAAAGGAGAATGATAATATTTTGATAGCATTGAATAAAATATCTCTTGTAAAGCCACTCCAGAATTCACAAATTCATTCTAAATTGCCAAGAAGCCAAATCAGAACATTATTACTTAAAGACCAAAGTAAAACCTCTAATGAAAATTTTTTAATGCCTCAAACTAAAAAGAAAAAAAATTTCATTGAAAAAATTTCTCAAAAAAGATCTCTTTACAAAAAATTTTCCTTGAAAAAATTTGAAAAAGATACTCTTAAAAGAATTGGGAAAAAAGAAAAAGAAATCGTTGGCAAAAAAACAAAAAAGCCAAGCACATATGTTAGTTTAGCTAATAGGCTTTTTTCAAACGTTTCATCTTCCTTAATTGAAAAAGGAATGTTCAAAAACTTAAACGAGAATCTCTCAAGAACAAATAGGGAATTTCTTCTTAAAGGTTATGTCTCGATAATTCTTTTTACAACACTACTCTCTGTAATTGCGGGAATTTTTACTTTCACGTTTTTCCTATTTTTCAATATCCAAATTGCCTTTCCTTTCATAACAATGACTAGTGATTTATTTATGACAAGATTCTTGAAAGTGTTCTGGATTTTGTTTGCAGTTCCAATTGCGACTTTCTCATTTGCATATTTTTATCCTGCACTCGAAAAAGACTCTCTTGAAAAAAGAATTAATCAGGAACTTCCTTTTGCAACAATAAACATGGCAGCTATTTCGGGCTCAATGATTAATCCAACAGAAATATTCAGTATAATTGTCTCGACAAAAGAATATCCAATCCTTGAAAAAGAATTTATAAAAATAATAAACGGCATGAATGTCCTTGGATATGATTTGATTACCGTATTAAGAAACAGTGCCTTCCACAGCCCGAGTAAAAAACTCGCTGATTTGCTAAATGGAATTGCGACCACTGTAAACTCTGGCGGAGATCTAGGAAAATTCTTTGATGAAAGAGCGAAGAACCTTCTTTTCGAATATGATCTTGAAAAAGAAAAAAGCACAAGAGCTGCAGAAACCTTCATGGATATCTACATCAGCGTTGTTATCGCAACCCCTATGATTTTGATGCTTTTGTTAATCATGATGCAAATCAGTGGTTTAGGGATATCCTTAAGCACAGGAATGATTACCTTAATAATGGTTTTAGGAGTCACTGCAATAAACATTGTCTTCTTATCATTTTTGCACATAAAACAATCAAACGAATAAAATGGAAATTAAAAAAACTCATTGGATTGGAATAGTTGTATCAGGATTGGTTATGCTATCTTCATTGTTTTTCATAGAAACAAGGTGGTTTTTCATTTTTATAGGAACAGGGATTATAATTGGAGTTCTTCCTTTTGTGTTCTCAACAATACGCGAAACAAAGGTTGAAAATGAAAAAGAAGAAATGTTCCTTGAATTTGCAAGAAATTTGGCGGAAAGCGGAAAAACAGGAATTCCAATAAGCAAAAGTATAATCAATGTCAAGGACAGGGCTTATGGAGTTTTAAGCAGGCATATTAAAAAATTAGCAAACCAAATTTATTTAGGAATTCCTTTGGGAAGTGCATTAAAAGTATTTTCAAGAGATGTAAATAACAAAACAATTTCTAGAGCAATAACTCTTATAGGACAAGCAGAAAAATCAGGAGGAGATATTGCAGAAATTCTAGAATCTGTTGCAGGAGCCGTAAACACTTCTGATAAGTTAAAGAAAGAAAGAAAAGCAGTAATATCCACGTTAGTTGTTCAAGGATATATAATTTTTGTTATCTTTATAGTAATAATTCTTGTTTTGCAATTCAAGATAATTCCAATGATTGAAGGAGTAGGAAGCTTAGGACTAGGAGAAACAGCAGGAACAGTTCCTAGCGATGCAGGTGGTACTGATGTGTCAAGTGTTTTTTTCTATTTGCTTATAATCCAAGGACTTTTTAGCGGTCTAACAATAGGAAAGCTAGCAGAGAAAAACTTCAAGGCAGGAATAAAACACTCATTCACTTTGATGTTCCTTGCATTCATAGTTTCTTCAGCAGCCAATATCTTTTTTGGTTAATTTAATTAAAATTAAAAACTCATTTTGGCTATTTATTTAATGAAAAAGAAAAGAGGAGGCACTCATGTAGGATTTATGCTCTCATTTGTGATATTTGTGGTTTTTCTAATTTTTATTTATTCAATTCTCATAGAGCCAACAATAACTCAAAGTGATAAAAAGTCTGCTTTAGAAAATTTAAAAATAAGATTAATTGAAAAAGTTTCTGAAGACTTAACTTCAACAGCGGTAAATCTAAAAATTTCTAATCCAAGTGAAAATTGTATTGAACTAAAAAATTTTATATCTCAAGCAGAGATAAGCCCAAATATTATCTCTAAAAATAATAACAATGTTTTACAATCATACGTTTCCTCAAACAATCTAAAAATAGAAAGATGGAGTAGTGAAATCTTTTTTAAGATATATTATTCAAAAGAATTTGAAGCATTAAGTTCAGGAGGATCAAATTGCAAGAGAGTTAATGAAAACCAATACGCTATTGGTTTAATAAAAGTTGAAGAGTATGTTTTTGAAAATAAAATTATTGATTTGATTAACAGCTATAAAGTAGATTATGAACAGCTTAAAGAAGAATTAAAAATCCCTTTTGGAAGCGATTTCGGCTTTGGCTTTACATATGGTAATGGAACATTAATAACAACAGAAAAAAATGTGTCTACAAATGTCTATGCTTCCGAAATTCCTGTTCAATATGTCAATAAAAACGCAGAGGTTCTGTTAGGTTTTATAAATATAAAAACATGGTGATAAAAATGTTAAAAAAAAGAGGATGGCTAAGAATTGTTGAGGCGTTTGTTATGATATTATTAATAACAGGAGTTTTATTAATAGTTTTAGACAAAGGATCTCTCCTAAAAAATAATGATTCTAAAAAGATTTATGAAGACGAACAAGGAATTTTAAGAAAAATTCAGCTGAATAATTCATTGAGAGATGTTGTCTTAAGTTTTCCTTTAAGTGAATTACCAATTGAATGGGTAGATTTTTCTTTAGACATTAAAAACAAAATAATTTCAAAAACACCTTCTTACTTAAATTGTGAGGCAAAAATCTGTAATGTAAATGGAATTTGTGTTTTAAGCCAAGCCAATGAAAAAAGTGTTTATGTGCAATCAACAATTTTTACTTCAACTTTGGACAAAAATGATCCAAGACAGTTAAAATTATTTTGCTGGAAAAAATAAAAAATCATAAATTAATTGTTAAATTTTAGCTTGGGGTGAATCTGTAAAAAGTGTTATCTCCATAACTAGGACTGTTTCCGGTACCGAAAGCAAAATTATTCCCATTATGCTGGACTGCTGTTGTACCATCTAATTGCAGAACTTTTTTCTTTAAAATTAAAACCATTATCTGAAGAATCCTCTTCGTCCGTAGAACCTTCATTTTCTTGTTCTTCTTGTTGATAAAGAAACTCGCCAATCTTATCCTCTTTGTCTAAATCAAAAATATTGCTCAAACCACCATAAGTAAATTGAACATAAAGATTTAAAGATACGAAAATTAAAATAAAAATTACTAGAATCAAAATTAAAAAACCAATTCCTTTTTTAGATTTCATTTATATAACTATATTCTTACATATAAATATTTTTATATCAAGAAAAACAACATTAATTTAGTAAATCCAAAAAATTATAAAAACTCTTTCTATCTTTTTAGATTATGAAATCCGAAAAAAAAGTATACAATTATGGAATAGACATTGATGAAAAAACTCTCGAACAATTTAAAGATTGTTATTCAGAGAATTTTGTGGTTGCTGCAGCGTTAATGCCTGATGCCCATTTAGGTTATGCTGCGCCGATAGGGGCTGTCCTAAAAACAAAAGATTTCGTTGTTCCAGCATGGGTGGGTTTTGATATTGGATGTGGACTCGTAGCACTTAGAATAAAAGGTAAAGATTTAGTTAAAAAAATAAGAAATAACAAAGATAAAATTTACAAAAAGGTAATAAAAAAAATTCCAATGGGTGTTGGAAAATATAATAGAGAAAAAGATATAACAGAAAAAACAAAGAAAGAATTTAAATCTCTTTTAGAAAAATTTCAAAAAAAATCATACAACAAAGAAATTTTGAATTATCTAAAAACAACGGCAATAAAACATCTGGGAACTCTTGGGGCAGGAAACCATTTCATTGAGATTGGCTACGATTCTAAAACAGAAAAAGAATTATGGCTGATAATTCACTCAGGGAGCAGAGGGATAGGACATAGTGTTGCTAAAAAATATATGATAAAGGCTTCAAAGTTCTTCACAGGCTCAGACGTTTCCAGACGAAACTTAGGAAAAAGCAAAGAAAAAAATAAATATGAAAAAACGTTTCCTCTTGACACAAAATCTGAAGTTGGAAAAGAATATCTAAATGTTCTTGAATTCGGGCTTGAATACGCGCTCCTTAACAGGATTGAAATGGCATACAAGGTAATCGAAGCACTTAACGAAGTCCTCACAGAAAACCTAAAATATGAATTATGGGTGAACAAAAACCACAATCATGCTATCTACGAAAAAGGTTATTTTATTCATAGAAAGGGTGCGACACCAGCAAAAAAAGGTGAAAGAGGAATCATTCCAGGAAACATGAGAGATGGTTCTTTTCTTGTGGAAGGAAAGGGGAATTCAAAATTCTTAAACAGCTCATCCCATGGAGCTGGAAGAAGCATGAGCAGAAAAGAGGCAAAGAAAAAATATACGATGCATCAATTTGAGGAATCTATGAAGGGAATAACTGGAAACATATCTAAAGAAACGCTTGATGAGTTACCAATGGCATACAAAAATGTTTTCAAAGTTATGGAATCACAAAAAGATTCTGTGAGTTTTGTGAAACACATAAAACCAATAATTAATTGGAAGGGTTAATTTTCTCTTTTTTAATCTTATTTAACTGCAAAAGAATAATGTTTATAAAATAGATTTAGTTAAAGAGGATATGGAAAAGAGGTTTGTTGAATTAATGTTAATGTCTGCATTAATTATCTTCTTATCTACAGGAGTTTTTGCGTTAGGTGAATCTTGTTTTATAACAGATAGGGCAACATGTGAAGCATCTGGAACTATTGTAATGGGTTTATCTGGCATTACAAATGCCCATGGTGAATTAGCAAGCGAAGGAAATTATGGTAGTGTTTTGTGTTGTAATTTTGTAGGAAGCCTGACTTGTGATAGTAGTAATTCAAATAAGATCATAAGATTATCTTCAAGCACTAATGCTCATGCAGAAATCCCTGATCAAACAACTTACACAACAAATGTTTGCTATGAAAATTTAAACTGCATAAGCACATCTCAAAATTGTGGAGATATAACAGAATCTCCTTACACACCTATTTTTTCTTTGTCAAATTTTACAAATGCACATATTGGAGGGATAAATGATTACCCTAATATAAGAATTTGTTGTACTTCTCCAAGTTTTGTTGTTTCTTCTTCAAATGTTTTTTGGAGCAGTAATGAAACTATTGAAATTTCACAACTAGATGTGATACCAGAAACAACAAGTGTTAAAATGGTTTTAGAAACATCTGGATTGTCACAAGGCACAGAAGTTAGTTTTAATATTTTGGAAGAAGATTTCTTTTTAAATGCAGATGATAAAATAAGACATGTTGATAATGGAAATGCAATAACTGCAACAATTGATGCTAACGGAGACGCGATTGCAAACTGGACAATCACTTTAGAAGATTTAGAAAAAACAGCATCAAATGATTATGATGAATTTTATTTTGAAGTTAATAATGAGATAAGTAATTATTTAACATTAAACATTTTAAATATTTCAGTTTGTGAAGACATAGTCATTTGTGGGAATTATGAAAATGAAGTTTCATGTGGGAATGATATCTGCCAAGTTGCAGGAACCGATGCCCCTACAAATGTGACTTGTGATGACCCTACAATAAACTGCCAATGTTCATGGACTGATCAGTGTAATTTTGAATTTGAATCCCAAGAAGTAAATGGAACAGTAATTGGAACTTGTACTTTTGTTGAAAACACTGAAGACGATTGTTCTGACGGACTTTTAAGTTATTCATGGATAACAACATGGACAGAGGATTTAGGAGATAAGCCTTTGGAGTGCAGTGATGGAAGCAGAGTTCTTGAATGTCCTGCGCAAATCCAACTTCCATTCTTTGGATTTTATAATTTAATTGTCGCAGTATTACTTATTGCAATAATTTACTTTATAATTCTAAGAAGAAAAGATTAAGAGAAAATTTATAAAATAAAATTCCCATTATCTTTAATGAAAAGAG
Organism: Candidatus Woesearchaeota archaeon; assembly: GCA_964342415.1. Lineage (GTDB taxonomy): Archaea > Nanobdellota > Nanobdellia > Pacearchaeales > GW2011-AR1 > CAYFFD01. The sequence continues at coordinate 44,461 of CAYFFD010000001.1, forward strand.
GGGTGATAATTGTTTTTTTGGCATTAGTGTTAGTTTCAAGTTTTATTTATGCAGTTCTCGAAATCGGAACTCAAAGCCATGAAATTGAAACAAGATATGCGCAAAACGATTCCATAAGAGGATGGATAAACATCAGTCTTGAAAACGAGCCTGCAAATTCATTGTTTGAAGATTCTTACGAAAATTCAATAACATTAATTGATTTATTAAAACTGAATAATAATTCAGATTATGATTGCTTGCCTGCTGACTGCGAAAGTGATTATTCTGCAAACAACCAAGAGGCCTCAAAAACATTCACCTTAAACAAAAACCAACAAAAAACACTTGGATTCAAATTTACAGGAGCTAGTTTTGAAAGTGTTTCCTCCTTCTCTGTAAATGTTTTAAGTACTTCATCGGAAGGAACATCAAAGCAATTATTTATAGATATTTTGAATAATGATGAAATTGAATGGCAATCCTACAATCCTTCAGATAATTTTTACGGTGAAGATTATGGCTGCTATGAATCACCAAACGAAGAAGTGTTAATTCACAATGAAGTGTATTGCGAGAAAATCAATCTTCCTGTCTCTCCAAATGTAGAGATTGGAGCTTATGTTATTGAAGCCAATCAAACAGGAGAAAGCGCCGTCTTTGTCTTAAGCTTAGAAGGGGAAGGTAACAGTGATTCATGTGAAACAACTGCAACCTCAAGCGGAAGAATATCATGTGTTCTTGATTCTGGAACAAATAAAAAACAGGATTATTTCATATGCATGAGAACAAAAAACTCTGCCGACAATTTCAAATATAAAATTAATTCTGAAACAAATGCACCTTGTGGTTACGCAGGAACTGAAGAAAATGAAAGAGATTTTGAAATCTTTGTAAAGCCTGGAAAATTTTCATCTGTTGGGAACTTTGCATTAACAAGTGATGAAGCAAAAAATTCAGGAAGTAGCACAAATATCGAAGCAGATATAATTGATTATATTGGAAGATATAACAATGACTGCTCGCAGGAATGCATCATCCCAATAAAGTTTATTTCAGAAGAGGATGATCAACAGATAACAATTTCAGATGTAAGCATTTTCCATACTGTAAGTGGAACTCCTAAAGAGACAAATGAAATTTATGATTTAACAGAATCTCCTGCAATAATAAATTCAGAATTCCAGAAATTAGACTTAGATAATGCAGGTTTAACCATCTCTGGAGAATTTGACAAACAAGGAACGTATTCTTTAAGCCTAGACAGCAATGAAATTTTTTCTGAAGAGATTTCATTTGAAAAAGCTCCACAGATAAAATCATTGAATCCAAAAACAGCAATAGCTGCATATCCAACTGAATTCACTTTGGAAGTGGAAGGCTCTGAATCTAATATATTAAGCTATGAATGGGATTTTGGAAATGGCGACAAGAAAACAACAGTAGAAAACAAAGTAACCAATACTTACAGTTCTGTAGGATTATTTGAATTGAAAATTAAAATAACAGACTCAAACAACTTCAGTTTATCAAAAACATATAACATAAACGTCAAAACACCAAAAGATGCAATAAATTTCGTATTAAAAAATAAATTCGATGATTTAAACAATGTTCTTGAAAAAATTCAAACTATCCCTGAATTTTATCAAAGTTCATTAAATAAAATTCTAAACATAACAGAAATCGAAGACGAGATAACAAGTATTCAGCAAAAAAATTCAATAGCACAAACCGACAATGATTATGTGAAAATCATGGCTGATCTTGTAAAACTTGATGTTCCTAAATCTGTTTTTGAAAGCAAGAGCGCGGATTCAATAAAATTTCTATCAGATGAAAAAAACATAGATCTTGAAATATTAAAAGAAGTTGGAAAGGGTGAATATCAAGAAGACAAAAAAGACCAATATACTGATTCAATAATATTGTGGAACATTGAGAACATTGATGCAGCAGTAACTTTCAAAGAATTTTCTGTTGAATATGACGACTTTTCAGAGAGAGTTTTAAATGTTTTTGAATTAAAGATAAACGAAAAATTGGAACGAGAGGATTTTTTCTTTATCATAAAAGATATTGAAGATTTGGAATTCAAAGAAAATTATGGACAAAGGAAAGTATTAGGATATAATTATATAAAGTTAGGTGTCGAAGAAGAAACAATTGAATTTCTAACAACAGAAGATGTTGATTTTAAAAATTTACCAGTATTTATTTCTCCAGAAATAAAAGGGCTGTCAATAGTCAAAACAGGACTTTCACTGCTTGAAGAAAATCTTCCAAGCTGGAGTTTGTTAATTTTAATTTTTTTATTTATTTTATTTATAGGAATAATTGCATATGTGGTGTTACAAGAATGGTACAAAAGAAAATATGAAGATTATTTGTTCAAAGATAAAAATAGTCTTTACAATTTAATTTCATATATAGAAGGTGTAAAAAAGAAAGGAATTAAAGGTGATGAAATAGAGAAAAAATTAAAAAAAACAGGATGGAATTCTGAACAAGTCACTTACATCATGAGAAAATATGTGGGAAAAAGAACAGGTATGTTTGAGATTCCTATTGAATGGATTTTAAAGATCTTCAAAAAAAGGCGTGGGCAAAATATTCAACAGAAAAAAGGAAATCTTCAAAACCAGTCACGTGAAAAAAGAATTAAATGAAAGTTTATAAACTTTGATGATAAGTTAACATAAACTCACAAAATGAAAAAAGGTTTAAAAAATTTCTTTGGAAAAATTTTCGGAATTTTTGGAATGAGGAAACCAATTAAACTTGGCTTTTACGGTCCTCCAAACGCAGGAAAAACAAGTCTTGCGAATAGAATTTGTAAGGATTTTACAGGAGAAGAAATGGGAAAAGTCAGCAAGGTTCCTCATGAAACACGAAATGTGCAATTCAAGGAAAAGGTTGAGATAAGCTACAAAAAAAAGAAAATGATTTTTAAGATGGTGGATACTCCAGGGATTGCAACAAAAATAGATTATGAAGATTTTTTGAAATATAAGATTAAAAAGAAAGATGCAAAAAAAAGAGCTAAAGAAGCAACCCAAGGTGTTATTGAATCAATAAAATGGCTTGATGATATGGATGTTGTCGTGGTTGTTTTAGATGCAACTAAAAACCCTTACGACCAGGTCAATATTACAATTGTGGGAAATTTAGCTGCAAGAAAAATTCCAGTGCTTATAGTAGCGAACAAAACAGATTTGAAAAGAGCGAGTATAAGAAAAATAGAGTCAGCGTTTCCAGAATATAAAGTTGTAGGGATTAGCGCAAGATATGGGAAAAACATAGATAAATTTTACGAAGAAGTTTTTAAAATATCTAAAAAAGCTTAAAACAAAATGAAAAAAAGAGTGAAAAAAATAAAAGGTTTTACAATACAATTCATGCCTTATTCTGAAATAAGGGATTTGAATAGTAGTGAAAGAATAAAAAAAATATTGAAAATTGTTTTAGGTAATCATATTTTACTTTTACAGGGGAAATTAAAATCAGAAGAAGAAACAAGGTTGATAGAGGATACAATGGTAATGGTAGGTCATGTAAAAAATTTCAAGGGAATTGAACTTGCAGTTATATCTGATAATGGAAATGATAATTTATTTGGGAGATTCAGAAAAGGAATTGTAAATACATTACTTAAGGGAGATTTAGGTGCAATAACAATAATAGGTCCTGCGACAATTGTCAAAGAAATAAAAAGGAATCCAAAAAAGATTGAACTTCTCCTGAATAAATAATGAAAGAAAAATTTTCCATTACAAGAGTTGTAACGAGAGATGTTATCACTGATTTTTTTCAAATAATAAGGAATCTTTTTGGGATGAGATTAAAAGGATATGAAGAAATAATAAGCACAAATATAAAAGAGCTAATAAAAGGTGGAGAGAAAAAATACAAAATAGATTGGTGGAGATTATCTATTAATCCATTAACACACAGTTCTATAATGATTACATTCTATGGGGAAGGAACGAAAAAGAAATAATTTTTGATTAATAAAATTTTTAATTATGGAAAAAATTAAATAGTATCTTTTATTTTAAAAAAGATGCCATACCAATGTGTCAAGTGTTCGAGAATTATTCCTATAGGAAATAAAGAATTGATAGAAGGGTGTGGAGATTGTAAGGGTCATTTTTTCTTTTATATTAGGGATGAACAATTGAAAAAAATAAAAGAAAGGCCGATTGAAATCCCAAACGAAGAGAAAAAGGAAGTTGAGAAAAATATAAGGGAAATGGCAGGAATTCCTGATGAAAACGCACCGGTGATTCTTGATATAGAGTCTGTAAGAGTTCTCAGTGATGGGAAATTTGAAATTGATGTTGTAAGTTTATTCGAAAAGAAAAAGCCCTTAGTCTACAAACTAGAAGAAGGAAAGTATATAATTGATCTGACTTTTATGGGAGAAAGAAAAGATGAAGAAAATTAATTCTATCTTAGATGAAGTATTAAAAGAAATAAAACCAAGCAAAAAAGAAATTGAAGAGATTAATGTTCTTCTAAAAAAATTCTTACAAAATTTTAAGAAAAAAATTAAAAGTTCTAGATTAGATGCTGAGATTTTTATTGGTGGAAGTTTTGCAAAAAAAACAATGGTAAAAAGAAAGGCATATGATGTTGATATTTTTATAAGGTTTAATAAAAAATATAAAAATATTTCAGAGTTAGCTGAAAAGATTTTAAGAGGATTTCAAAAAACAAAGATACATGGTTCAAGAGATTATTTTATGATAAAAGTCAATCCAAAATTTATTTTGGAAGTAATTCCTGTAGCAAAAATAAAAAATCCAAAAGAAGCAGAAAACATAACAGATTTGTCTTATTCACATGTTAGCTATATCAAAAAGAAGTTATCTAAAAAAATTCTGGATGAAATAATGATTGCAAAGGCTTTTTGTCATGCAAAAAACTGCTATGGAGCAGAATCATACATTAAAGGATTTTCTGGATATGGTCTAGAATTATTGATTTACCATCATAAAGGTTTTTTAAAATTCTTAAAAGAAATGGTTAAAATAAAAAAAGAAGAAAAAATTATAATTGATTTTGAAAAAAAATTCAAAAACAAACAAGAAGTTTTGATGAATCTTAATAGTTCAAAACTGCAATCACCAATAATTCTAATTGACCCAACTTACAGGCAAAGAAATGTTCTTGCTGCACTGTCTAAAGAAACCCTTGAAAAATTTCAAAAAGAATGTAAAAGGTTTCTGAAAAATCCTTCCTTAAAACATTTCGAAGAAGAAAAAATAGATTTTGAAAAAAGGAAAAAAAGCGCTAAAAAAAGCGAACATGAATTTATTTCAATTGAGACTAAAACAAATAAACAAAAAGGAGATATTGCAGGTAGCAAATTATTGAAATTTAATAAATATTTAAACAAAGGAATTGAAAAATCTTTTCACATAAAAAACAAAGGTTTCCAATATAATGAAAACAAAACCGCGCTGCAGTTTTTCGCTGTTAAAAGCAAAAAGGAAATTTTATTCAAAGGTCCAAAAGAAAAGGATAAAAAAAATGTTAAAGCATTTAAGAAAAAACATAAAAAAACTTTTATTAAGTCAGGAAGGATTTATGCGAAAGAAAAAATTAATTTTACTTTAAGAAAATTTTTGGAAAATTGGAAAAAGAAAAGCAAAAAAGTAATGAGAGAAATGTCAATGAGTGAGTTGAATATTAAATAACTAATCTCTTAAATATGGTTTTTCAAGAAGTGAGACCCAATCAGCATAAAATTCAAATCCAGGAAAATTCTTTAACTCATTGGTAATATCTTCTTTTCCAAAATAAAGTTTCAAATCTTTTCTCAACTGATAAATGTGGTCGCCTAACCTTAATCCCACATTTGGGATGGTAATTCCTCCAAAATTAATCGGAGGTCTTAAATAATGAGGGCTAATAATTTTTAACCCTCTCGTTTTAATTCCTCCAAAAACACCAAAACTTACTTTTGGATCTCCTTTATGAGATTTAACTAACATAACAAGTTCACCTTCTTCAACTTCTACACTTCTTTTTTCAACTATAGTTTTTTGCTCTTCAAAATTTATTGTATGTTTTTTAACCATTTGAATTATTTCAAACTTCCAACAGCTTTTTCAAAAAGAGACGCAAACGCTTGTGAAAAAAATTCTGAATTAAGCCAGATTGCAACGTCTTCTTTTTCAAGATTTTTTGACAAGTAAAATAAAATTTCTCTTCTATCTATAATAAAGAATTTTGCATCAACATTTATTTTTTTTAATTTTGTATTAAATTTCTCTGAAACTTGCTTTATTAATTTCTCGTTTCCTGACAATGCAATTTTTAATTTTACATCTGATTTGTTAAGAACATCAAAAGTTTGCTGAAAAAGTTTTGACTTTAAAGCCATTTCTTCAACATTTGTACAAATTATAACTTCCTCTTTTGCATTTTTTATAAGCTCTTTTATTTGGCTTGAAATATTAGATTTACCTTTTAGTGCAACTGAAATGTCCTCTTTTTTCACAGGCTCTATTCCGACATTGTATAAAGATTCAAGTGTGCCAAATTCATCAGTGGTTTTTATTTTTGAAAGTTCAACCATTTTTTCTTCGGCATTCTTACGAACATTGTTTTTTAATTTCTCAAGGATCATTCTTGGCTTGACTCCAATATATTTCACAGGTTTTCCAATCTGCACAATTGCAAATCCTCTCTTCTCTAAACTTTCTAAAACATCATAAGTTCTACTTCTTGGCACTCCTGAAATTGAAGCAACTTCTCCGGCAGAAGCAATACCTTTTCTAAGCAAAGCTAGCCAAACTTTTGCCTCGTAAATATTCATTCCAAAGTAATCTCTTACTTTCTTTATGAGTTCGTGTTTTACTAACATAAACCCTCTAAAAAAATCTATTATATAAACCTTTCTGTCTGTTACTTTTTTCTAGTAGGAACATAAACAGAGGTTTTAAATAAGGTTAAATTTAAAGAACATCATGACAAAAAGATTCGAAGAAAGTGAAATAAAAAAGATAGAACCTCCTTTTGATAGATATGTTGGAGATTATATAATAATAACAAATATTAATGGAAGATCTAAAATGGGGAAATTGGTGGGTTTTTCTAGTGGTAATGTATTATTAAGTCCTTTTTTAGGTATGGACTATACTCCAAAGATGCCTACAAGAAAATTAATGGAAGATACAGAAATGGTTAATATGCAATCATATGATGAATTAGAGCCTACAACAAGAAAAAATATAGAAAGATATTGTGACCACCAAAATGAAGAATATCAAAAAGATATGGAAGCTAAAGAAAAACAAAGAAAAAATTCTTCTAAAAAACCAAATAACTAATCAAAATTCCTGCGAAAATTCCTGCTGTGATGAATGGCATTGCAGGATAGAATTTCTTTTTTTCTGCGAAAAACATTAAATAGCTCAAACCAAGAGTTGCCCCTGCAACAACAAAAATTGCAGAAGCCAAACCAAGAGTTTTTAGCATAACTCCTGCAGCAATTATTGGGAAAACAACATCTCCTCCCCCTAAAATTGCCAAATTAACTCTAATCTTTTTTTTCTTTAAATCTGATTTTTTCATTTTCTTTAATTTTTGCCTTAATTGTTTTGAAACATATGGTACAAAAAATCCTGAGAAAATATTCAGTTTCTTAATTTGATACTTTGCCATTTTTTGCATAATCCCTGAATGCCAAACAGCCCAAGCATCATAAACAGAAATTAAAATCAAAAGCCCTACAACTGTATAAATGTTTAAGATTGGGACAAAAACTGCTGCAATTCCTGGATAAATAAAAAGTTCTGTAGAGTTATGAATAAAAAAATCTCTTTTGTAAATTTTGATAAATGCAAATGGCAAGACCACAGCTAAAGCAACAAGCCATGAAATGGGAATTAATGAAGAAAAGAATTTAATTTCTGAGGAAAGTATTCCAAGCAAAAAAGCATTAAGAGAAATTCCTAATGCAATTATAACCACTATGAAAAACCAGAGCTTTATGAAAAATTCTATGTTAAACTTGCTTAGCAAAAGTAACAATGAAATTGCAATTATAAAAGCGAAAATAATTGATACAAAGACGTAGTTGAATTCTTTATTCTCTTTTAACTCAGGAGTTTCAAGTCCAAAAGGTAAAGCTGGAGAATCTACTTCAACAACGTTTCCTTGAACAACTTGAACAGGAGAATAAAAATCCACAATATAAATTCCAATAAATTGAGTTACAATAAACATTGCTAACAAAATAAATGTAACTTTCAAATTATGTTTCATATTAAAATAAAAGGAAAATTAGTTTTTAAGTTTATTTCAGCTTTATAGTTTCTAGAATTCTTGGAACAATTGTTTCAATCCGGTTAATCTTGTAAATCGAAGAAGCTAGATCAAGTGACTTTGAAACTTCACCGTGAACAATAATTACCTTTTTTGGTTTAGGACTTATTTTTCTAAAAAAATTCATTAACTCGTTTCTCCCAGCATGCGAAGTCATTCCCTTAGCTGTATGAACTTCCATATTTATCTTCACTCTTTCCTCCTTTCCGTTAACAGACATTTTTACTTCATCTAAACCATCTTGAACTTGTCTTCCCAAAGTTCCTGAACCTTGATAACAAACGAAAATTAATGAATTTTTTTCATTAGATGAAAACTCTTTCAAATATTCTACAGACGCTCCTCCAACAAGCATTCCTGAAGTTGCGAGAACAACACAAGGACCTCCTTCAACAACTTTCTTTCTTTCTTCTGGCGAGCCAACACGTGAAAAAGTTTCAGATGTAAATGGATTTTTATCCTGAAAAGTTAATAATTTAAGACTGTTGTTCAAAAAATCAGGATAAGCTGTGTGAATCGAATTAATATCCCAAATCATTCCATCAATATAAACAGGAATTTTTTTCATTTTCCCAGTTTTCATTGCATCTTCAATAATTAGCATTGTCTCTTGGGCACGTCCAAGACCAAGCTCTGGGATCAAAACCTTACCCCCTCTTTCAATTGTTTTATTTATTAATCTAATTACATTTTCTTCTACTTCTCTTCTCGGAGGCAATACATCTTCTTTTGCCCCATAAGTTGATTCCGTAATCACAGATTCTAATCTGGGAAAATTTGTTACTGAAGGCTCTAAAAGTCTTGTTCTCGAATATTTATAATCACCTGTGTAAAGCAAATTATGCGCGCCGTTTCCAATATTGATGTGAATCATTGCACTTCCAAGAACATGCCCTGCATTATAAAAAGTAATCCTTATGTCTGGAGTGATGTCAGTAACTTCGTTGTAATTAAGGCAAATACTGTGTTTTACCATTTCTTTTATATCAGGTGAGCTGAACAATGGCTGTGCTGCCTGTTTGTATGCAACGCCGATAAAATCCAATGCAAGCAAAGAAGAAATGTCCCTTGTAGGTGCGGTCATGTATACTGGACCCTTGTAGCCCATTTTATATAAGTAAGGAACAAGTCCTGAATGGTCAATATGGGCATGGCTTATAATAACTGCATCTAACTGAGCCACGTCAAATTCAGGAATGTTAAAATAAGGAAATTTCTCCTCGCCATGGGAAGAAACATCAACTCCACAATCAAGAAGAATTTTTGAATTTGGCGTTTGTAAAAGAAAGCAGCTTCTACCAACTTGCCTTGCAGCTCCTAAAAATGTTATTCTTGCCCATTCATTTGTCTTTTCAGGATTCCACTCCTTGTAAATTTTCTTTCCAATTGAATTTAAAAATCTTCTCCGGTAATTGTTATTTGCATAAAGAACTTCCCTTATGTTTTCAACAATCTGACTTTTTATTGCCGGCGACCTTTGAACCTGCGGAACCCAAAGAGTTGTTTTCTTAATTTCATTAAGAATACTCCCTTGCTTTCCTATGACCATTCCAGGCTTTTCTGCTTCAATTATTACAATGCTTCGATGATTATCAAAAATAACTTTTACTATTTCAGCCTCTTTAGGAACTATTTCTTTTATTCTTGCTTCTGTTTTCTCTGTGCCAAGCAAAATTTTTGAATCTGCCCTAAGCTCAATTCTTTTTTTTATTTCATTTACAATCTCTTTTATTTTTCCTTCCCCTTCTTTGAAAAACTTCTCGTTATCTGTGTAAAGCACTATGTTCGCGCCTTCAAAACCAGCCTCTGTGATTTTACTCTCAAGCTTTTCTTTTATGTTTTTCAAAATATCCATTTTTTTAGAACTCTTTTTTGTAAAATTTATTAATTAAAAATATTTATAAGATTATAAGCAAAATTATTTATCTTGATATTCTGACTTAATCTCTTGGTTTACAACTTTTTTGATTCCAGATTTTGTTATAGCAAAAACATCAATCCCATAACCGCTTCCAGTATCTCTTTGTGTTGAAGATTTTAAAGCTTCTTTTGCTAATTCAACTCCTTCATCAATACTCATTCCTTTTTTGTATTGTCTTTCCAATAAACCTAAAACATAAGGCATTCCACTTCCAAAATTTGCATCGTATTCTTCTACTTTATATACTCCTCCTGCAGGCTCTACAGTATAAAGTTCTATCGTTCCGTCTTCATTAAAACCCCCTACAAGAGAACCAACGATACTAGGAATCATTGAAGGTTGTCTTATATTTGAAAAAGTTATGGCCCCTATAAGATTAGCTGCCTGTTTTATACTTGATCTTGAACGTGATTTAAGTTCTTTAAGTTTCAATTCAGCTGTAATCAATTTTCCCAATCTTTGAGCATCTGCTGCTCCACCTGTCCATGAACTCACAAGATAATCATTAATTTGAACAACTTTAGGAGTGTTTTTGTTCATAACAATATTTCCAGCAGTAACCTGTTTGTCAGCAGCCATTACAACTCCATCCTTGCAAACAATTCCAAGAATTGTTGTTCCTGTTTTCAAAATTGAATTTTTTAATTCAGCGTCCATTTTTTAATATTAAGTAATTAACTAGAACAAATTTTATTACAAAACTAAGAGGATTCGTGTTTTATAAAGTTTTCTATAAATCAATTCTTGTAATCCTGTTTTCTTTCTTAAACTTTATTACATTTTCAACAAAGCCCTCTATTTTTTGTTCATGGCTCACAATTATAAGTTGATTTACATTTAACTGGCTTAAAACATCACGCATCTTGTCCAATTGCTGTGATGAAAAACCGTCCGTCGGCTCATCAAGAATAATAATGTCTTTTGTTTTAATATTACTCAGTAAAGAATTGATAACTTGAATCAATGCGAGCCTGTATGCAAGGGCAATTGCTGTTCTTTCTCCTCCCGAAAGATATGAATAATCAACCTCATAATCCTGCTGCCCTATTGCAGGTGTGAAATCATCATTAATTCTTACTTCAAAAGTATCTGAGACAAGCATTGAAAACCATTCTGAAAAGAAATTTGAAAATTCTGATTTAAGCTTAACCATGATGTTTTTCTCAATAAAAGAAATCAAAAACATGAATTTTCCTGAAAGCCAAGATTCGAGTTCAATAATATAAAGAAGTTGTTTTTTCATTTCTTCGGCCTTACCTATTCTTTCCTTCAATTCTTCAATTTGTTTTGAAAAAACTTGAATTTCCTTTTTTAGTTCAGCGACTTTTATTTCTACAACTCTCTCTTGTTTTAAAGCCTCTTCAAAAGCAATTTTCTTTTCTTCAGAAATATCATCAAATTTCTTTAAGTCATCAAGAAATCTATTAAAATTTTCAATTTGAAGATTTAATGTTTCTATTTCTCTACGAAAAATAAGATTAAATTTTTCAATTTCTCCTATTTGAATTTTCTTTTCTTCAATTCCTTGGAATTTTATTTTTAAAATATTTAATTCCTGAAGTTTTTTTTCCAAAATTAAAATTTCGTTATTAATGTTTTTCGTTTTTCCTAAAAAATTTTCTTTTTCTAAACTCCAAGATTTAATTTTTTTCATATTTTCAGAGATTTCAAATTCAATCTTACTAAAAATATTATTTTTATAAGAAGCATCAACTTTTTGAAGACAAGTTGGACAATTTTCAATATGGTTTATTCTATTTTTTATATCTTCACCTTCAACATTTTTCACATTCAATGAATTTATTTGGATTGAAATTTTTAAAAGATTCTCGTTAATATTTTCTCTTTCATCTTTTTTGAAAGAAATCTCTTCTTCAAGTTTTAAAATATCCGTTTCATCAAATTTCAAATTGCTTAATTCTCTGATTTGAATTTTTATTTGTTCTATGTTCTTAAGATTATTTGAGTTTAATTCATGTTTATTTAAAATCATTATTTTTGTTTTTTCAATTTCTTGTTTGATTTTTGTTTTTTCTTCAATTTTCTCAGAGATTTTCTCTTTTTCTTCCTGAATTTTCTTTCTATCTTCTGTTCTCAAAAAAAATTCTTTTTCAACAGATAATAAATTATAATTTTTTTCTTCAAGTTCACTTTCTTTCGAAAGAAGATTTATTTTGTCTTCTTCCAAACCATAAATAATTCCTTCCTTAATTCTCCGCTCTTCTCTAAGTTTTGACGCTAAAAGTGAAGTATTCTCTATTATTTTTTTGTATTTGTCTATCCCAAAAATGTGTCTCAAAGTATTCATTCTTGTCTCAGAGTCTTGCAAAATTATCTGCTTCATTTCTTCTTGAGGTGTGTAAACAGTAAATTTATACAATGTATTTTGTCTTTTTGAGAATTCTTTTGGATAATTTAAAAGTTCGAGGACAATATTTTTAAGCTCCATAACAGAAATTTCTCTTTTTTCCCCATCAATGAATATAGAACAATAGTCCTGAGAAACACTTTTCCCTCTTTTCAAGGTTCTTTCAACAATTATCTCCTTTCCGTCAATTTCAAAATTTAACACAACACCTCCAGAATTTTTTCCGTTTCTCAATAAAGAAGAACCTTTTTGTCCTGGCTGCAAACCAAATAAAGCAAATTCAACTCCTAAAAGAACAGAAGTCTTTCCAGAGCCAATATCCCCTGAAAGCAGTGTTGGGCCATCTGGAAATTCTATTTCTTGTTTTTCATAACTTCTAATATTATTTAAAATTATTTTCTTTAATTTCATTTTAACTTTATATGAATAGAATTTTCTGGAAAGTATATAAAAATAATTGTGATGAGAATTTAAGAAATATTAACTTCTTTATCTAAATCCCTTAAGTATTTCTTTAATTTTTTGAGATATTGTGAACGAAGTTTTTTGTCTTTAGTTGGTTTCAATCTATATTTTAAAGTATCGTGAATTATATGATTTTTGTTTTTAATAGATTTAGTTAATAACCCCCAAGAATGAGGAACAGTTTTTCCCAAAGATCTTTGTTCAAATTCTACAAGCCAAAATACTTGCTTAACGACTTCTGAGAATTTCATTTTCTTTTTCTTATAATTTGGTAAAAATAGATTTCTCAAAACTTCAAAATTTTTTTAGATTCTTCAAGAATTCTTTTTGTAAAATTTTCAGAAGTTTCTCCTTCTTGTTTCTCAATTGAAAGTGAATTTATTAACTGCAGAATTAAATTATTAAAATCAGAAGGATTTTGCTCTGAATAATTTTTTATTGTCTCTTCCTCTATGTTTTCTGTTTTTTCAATTTCAAATTCAAAATCAGGTTCTCTTGTCTTTAAATCATGAGTATTTCTCAATATAAAATAAGCTCCCTTATTTTTTACAAATTCTGCGATTTGCTGAAAATTTATATCTGAACTTTTTCCATTATCTAATTCTCCATTTATTCTTAAAAGTATAATCTTATCATCAAGATCTTTTTTTTCAAGTTCTGAAATGATTTCTTCTGTCGCAGTTAAAGCATCTTTTAATTCAATTGAAATAAGCTCTACTTTCTTTAAAGGAATTTTAATTCTTTTAATTTCTTCAGGGTTATTTGTGTCAGCAATCACGAAATGTCCATGAGACAATTCCTCGAGTTCTTTGAAATTGTTTGGGAATATTGGTCCAGGATAAACAAACCTATCCTTATCATACAAAACATGGATATGCCCAAGCGCATAATAATCTGCTTTTGGTAATTTGCTTGAATCAACATATTCTATAGGCAAATCTCCAACTACCCTATCAAGAGTTGTATGAAGCATTAAAATTTTGAATAAAGGTGAACCATTTAATTTTATTTTTTTCAAATCCTTAACTTCCAAGCCTGACTTTTTTCCAGGATATCCATAAATTGCAATTTCCTCATGGATTGTTGGATTTAATATTATCTCATCGTCTTTTTCCTCGAAATTTGCCACATTTTTGCAAAATCCTGCCTTCTCTAAAACATCTAAAAAAGTTTTTCCAGAAACAGAATAATCATGGCTTCCTGAAATTAAGAAGCAAGAAATTCCTGCATCTTTTAATTTTTTTAATTCTGAAAAAGTTTCTTTTAAAACTTCAATTGAAGGGTATGGAAAATCAAACAAGTCTCCAGAAATTAAAACAAAATTAACTTTTTCCAAAATGCAGATCTCAATTGCCTTTTGGAATGATTTCGAATTCAAGTCTTGTAACGGTTGCTGTTTCCACCCTCCGAGATGAACATCTGCAATGTGTGCGAATTTAACCATAAGATATACCTTTTGCAATAGTATTTAAAAATAATTATAATAAGATTGATGATTATTATTTAGTGACAATTTTTAATTCCCAAACGAATAACTCTTCAAAAAATAATTTTTTCTTTGCAAGAATTTTTTTCTTATAGTCTAAAAAATTAATTCCTCCTGAAAGCGAACTTGTAAGAAGAAAGATTTTCCCATTTTTATTTAAGTAATCTCTTGCCTGTTTTAAAAATTTATTTATTATTTCACTTCCTTTTTCCCCACCTGTTGTTGAAATTCTTGAATCTTCTGGCTCTAATGGGTCTTTAGGTAAATAAGGAGGATTAAAAATTATCAAATCAAAGCGAAGTCGGAAATTTTTTATGTTTTCAAACAAATCTGAATTAACACAATTAAATCCAAGTTTTTTGCAATGTTTAACTGCAAAAGGATTTATATCACAGCAAAAAATATTCTGTTTCTTTATTCCTGACTTTAAAGCAGTTTCAAGATGAATTCCACTCCCACTTCCAATTTCTAAAAAAATTAAATTAGGATTTTCTTTTAAAAGTTTAAGAATTTGTTCCTCAAGAACTTTAGATAAAAGATAAGAATCTTCTCTTGGAAGATAAATTTCAGGTTTCATTTTATCTACTAAGGATACTCTTAAAAAATTCTAACAAATTTTCCCTAAAGAAAAAAATTCCTGCCAAAATAGCAAGAACAGCGACCAATAAGATTCCAACAAGCACTATCATTTTTTTTCTTGGATTTTTTTCCTGTTCATAATTTGAAATTTTCTGCGTTGCTTTTGGAGTTTGTAATTTCTGTCCAGAAGTTTTAACAGGATTTATATTTTTGTCCAAAGGTTTTACTAATTTTGGTTTTTGTATTTGTTCCTGATGAATCTGATACTGCAACGCTTTTGCAGCTTCTTCTATTTCCTCTTTACCATAGCCGGCATTATAAAAACTTTCCATTGCTTGCTGTAACGTTTCGCCTTTCGACATTGCAACTTTTAATCCTTCTAAAATACTTTCATCCATTTTGTTATATAAAATTCAAAACTTTAAAACCTTGCCATCTGAAGACAAGTGAGAGGTCTCCCCAAACGTATATCCAAACTCTTTTGAAAGTTCAATCATTGGAGAGGTTATTTTAATTGGGCCATGAGATGGAATTATATGTTCAGGTTTTAGCATTTCAATCAAGACTCTTAGGTCTTCTCTGCTTCCGTGTCCATGCACATGAACATCAGTCTGCAGTTTAACCCCTATTCTTCTTAGTTTTTTGTCCATCCTCTCACGAGCAAGAATGTTTACAGGAACAGGAATAACACTCGATGAAAATATTAAATTATCTCCTGGCTTAAAATTAAACTGAGTTTTTCCATTGGCAATTCTATCTAAAATAGATCCTGACTCTGCTTGATGCCCTGTACAAACAACCAAGTATTTCCCCCTATTTTTTTCGACTTCTTTCAAAACAGAATTAATTTGATTTCTGTATTTAACAAGTCTTATATTATTTTTAAAGGGAGCCTGTTTAACACTAATGGCACAACTTACATACTTGTTCAAACTCCTTCCTAAAAAAATTATTTTTCTGTTTGTCCTTTTGCCAAAATCAACTATACTGTTTAATCGTTCTATGTGGGATGAAAAAGTTGTGACAAATAATGCGGAGTTTTTGTCCCGAACCTGGGAAAATGCCTCTTCTAGCAAATTCCTTGCAATCCTCTCCCCTCCTGGCTTTGTTTCTCTTCCTGAATAAAGAGCGTCGGCAATTAAAACTTTTATTCCTTTTTTCCCAAGCTCTTTCATTTTTTTATAATTTGGTGGTTTTCCGAGAGTTGGATAATTGTCAAATTTAAAGTCAAGTCCATAAAAGAAAATTCCATCTTTAGTATGCATTGCGACAAACACGCACTGAAGTGTTGAATGAGTAGTGTGGACAAAATCCAATTTATAATTTCCAGATTTTCCCTTAACTATGTAAGTAGAATTGCTCTTTACAACCTTCCTTTTATTTTTCAAATAAATTTTCTCATCTCTTAAAATTGATTCCAATACAGCTAGGGTAAATTGCGTGGCAAGTATTTCTGCATTAGGATATCTGTTTGCAATATAAGGCACAGCTCCAACATGATCCAAATGAGCATGACCAAGAACTATTGCTCGAACCTTGTTTGTCCATCCTAATTTGTCTAAAACGAGGTCATTTGGAAGCGCGCCGACAGATCTCAACTGTTTCTCGCTGCGAGTTTTTTGCTGAACTTCTTCTTCCTGAAGATCAATAACTGCAGGCAAGTAAATTCCTGCATCAAAAATAATAACATCTTCTCCAATTTTTACAGCAGTCATATTTTTCCCTACTTCATCAAATCCTCCAATAGTACATACTTCCATCGTGTTTTTTTGTAAAAAATGCGGCTAAAATTCTCAAGAATTCTTGCTCGTTTTTATTTAAATATGAAAAATAGTTTAAAAATGCTTTTAGTAATTAAAAATATAAACCTCTCTTTGTTCTTTTGATCATGCCATTAAAATCTTTAAAGCCTTCACAAAGGGAAAATAAAAGATATCTTCTTGTCAAAGGTAGAAACTTAAAAGGAAATATTGAAAAATCAATTTTAGACTTTGTTGGAATATTGGGAATGTCCAAAACAGGCTTATCTTGGATTAAGACAAGAAAAGACTTTGTTATTATCTCTGTAAATAGGGAAGCAGTTAATGAAGTTCGCGCGAGTTTTGCTGTTTGGCCTGAGAAAATCAGTGTTGAAAAAGTAAGTGGAACTTTGAAAGGTTTAGGAAAGAAGTGAATTTTGTACCAAAAAACTTTTAAATGAGAACTATTTCTAGAATTCGCATAGAGAAAGGAAAAATTTAAATTTATTATAAAATTCTCTTAAAATAATACAATAAAACGATTGAAGCTAAGAAATGCGTGCATTTTTTGTTTCGTAAAATAAGATGGAAATACCTGTAGATACACAACATCAAGCAATGGGTTACGACAGAACAGCAACAATGTTTTCCCCAGATGGACATCTAATCCAAGTTGAATATGCTGAAAAGGCAGTCAGACTTGGGGGTGCAAGTATTGGAATGCTTTGCTCTGACGGCGTGTTCATAATGGCCGACAAAAGAATGGATGAAAAATTAATAATTGCAAAATCAGCAAATAAAATTTACGAAATCGACTCGCATATAATTTCAAGCATTGCTGGAATTGTCTCTGACGCGAGAGTGCTTATTGAAAAATCCCAAATTTTGGCGCAACAGCACAGAATAACTTATGACTCTCCAATAGAATTAGAAGCAATAATGAAGGAAATTTCAAACATAAAACAGCAATATACACAATACGGAGGCGCAAGACCTTTTGGAGTTTCTCTAATGATTGCCGGAATAAGCAACAAAAAGCCAGAACTTCTTACAAGCAGTGTAACTGGAAATTACTTTTCATATCATGCAAATGCAATCGGTGAAAATGACGAGAAAATAAAGGAAAAGCTAAGAGAAAAATATACAGAGGATTTGACAATAAAAAAAGGAGTCAAAGTTGCATTAAACATATTCAAGGAAATTCAAGGAAACGCATTTAACTTAAATAAATTTGAAGTTTCATATATTAAAAAAGACGATGCAAAAATAGTTAGATTAGAAGAGGAAGAATTAAAGAATTTTGCAAAATAATTAGAATGACACAAACATTAGCAAGAATAAAACAAAGTGGGAAAAATTTCGAGATTATGGTTGACTTGGATAAGGCGTTGGATTTTAAAAAAAATAATGGTTCTGTAGATTTTTTAGAAGCAGAGAAAATTTTCACAGATTCAAAAAAGGGCTTTGCAGCTTCTGGTTCCGATTTAAAAGACGCTTTTGGAACTGAAGATATTCATGAGGTTGCAGGAAAAATAGTCAAATCAGGAGAAGTTCTTTTAACTAAAGAACACAGAGATGATGAAAAAGAAAATAAATTCAAGCAAGTCGTCGACTTTCTAGCAAATAATTCAATGGATCCTCAAACAGGAAACCCTATAACACCAGAAAGAATAAAATCTGCTTTAGAACAGGCGCATGTTAACATAAAAAATGTTCCAGTAGAAAACCAAGTTAATGAAATTGTTCAAGAGATAAGTAAAATAATCCCTATAAAAATTGAAACAAAAAAAATTAAGATAACCATTCCAGCAATTCACACTGGAAAAGTTTACGGCCTGATAAATCAATACAAGGAAAATGAAAACTGGCTTTCAAATGGGGATTTAGAAGTTACAGTGAATATCCCATCAGGGATAATTATAGATTTTTATGATAAATTAAATTCAGTGACGCACGGAAGTGCTTTGACAGAGGAAATGAAAGATGAGTGAAAGAAAAATAGTAATTCCAGGAGAAGTTATTGTTAGTGGAGATAAATACCTTCCTGGAGAAGGAACAGAAAAAAATGGCAATGATATTGTTGCAATAAAATATGGTCTTTCTGATGAAGAAAACAAGCTTGTAAAAGTGATTTCATTGTCAGGAGTTTATCATCCACGAAGAGGAAATGTCATTATAGGAAAAGTGGAAAATATTACATTCAACGGATGGATCATAGATATTACCGCCCCTGATAACGCATTTTTATCATTAACAGAAGTTCCTAGGTATGTAAACAAAGATGGATTGGAAGAAGTTATGGAAATCGGAGACATGGTTGTTGCAAAAATATGGAACATTAACAAAAGAGGAATAGATTTAAGCATCAAAGGAAAAGAATTTGGAAGGATAGATGAAGGAATAATCATGGAAATAAATCCAAACAAAGTTCCAAGAGTAATTGGAAAAGAAGGAAGCATGGTAAACTTAATAAAAAACGAAACAGGGTGTAACATCACTATCGGGCAAAACGGATTAATCTCAATATCTGGAAGTAAAATAGAAGATGAATTGTTGGCTAAAAAAGCAGTGCTTTTTGTTACTGAAAAATCTTTTATTGAAGGTCTTACAGATGAAGTAAAAAAATGGTTTGTAAAGGAGAAAAAATAAAATGTTTTGGTTAGATAATATTTTAGGCATTAGTGCAATTAAGGTAAAAACAAGAAAAGTTAATGGAGAATCTGTTTATGAGGTTAAAAAAACAAGAAAATATAGAGGGGGTGAAGAAGATATCGAAGGCTACAAAAAAGTAGCAAATAGTACTTTAGATCATCTCCCACTAGACTTACAAGAAATAGGTGTTATTGTAGGAGGGAGATCATGGTAAATGTATATGATGGAAGATCAGAAGACGAAGGTAGAGGTGATAGAAACAGATCTAGAATAGGTTTTTATGGAGATGATAATGTTGATTTTTATGGCGCATTAGAAAGAATAAGTGTTGTAATTAAAGAATCTAATGCTGAAATAATAGCTCGAGAAAAATTAGAGGGTCGTGAATAAAAATGACAAAAGAATTTAAGAGAGAAGATGGAAGAAAGTTTGACGAAGTTAGAGAGATGAGTGCAAAAGTCGGAGTTGTACCAAATGCAGATGGAAGTGCAATGTTTTCTTTTGGAGACACAATTGCAATTGCAGCAGTTTACGGTCCGAAAAAAATGCATCCACAGCACTTGCAAGATTCTAAAAAAGGAACTTTAAGATACAGTTACAACATGCTTAGCTTTTCTGTAACAGACAGAATTCGTCCAGGGCCAAGCAGAAGAAGCATGGAAATCAGCAAAGTATCTGAATGGGCCATAGATCCCGTTGTTATGATTGACAATTATCCAAAAACCGTTGTTGATGTTCATGTAAGTATTCTTCAAGCAAATGCTTCAACAAGGTGCGCCGGAATAAATGCAGCCGCGCTCGCGCTTGCACATGCAGGAATTCCAATGAAGAATCTAGTTTCAAGTGTTTCGATTGGAAAACTGGACAAAGAATTAGTTGTTGATGTTTCAAAAGAAGAAGAAGATTATGAAGAAGGTGAAGGTGCAACAGATATTCCAATAACATTTACAGGAGATGGAAAACTAACTCATATTCAACTGGATGGAAAAATTGGAACAAGTCAATTAAAAGAAGCTATCAAACTTGCGAAAAAATCTTGCGAGGAAATTTATGAAGTGCAAAAAAAAGCATTAAAAGAATCTATAAAATAAAATGAAAACATCAATAATAACAGGAAATAGAATTAAGGAATATTTGTCATTGGGAAAAAGATTTGACAATAGAAAACTTGATGAATTTAGAGAAATAACAATTGAAACAGGAGTTTCAAAAAATGCTGAAGGTTCTGCAAGAGTGAAACTAGGCAAAACAGAAGTTTTGGTTGGTGTTAAAATGGGTGTTTCAGAGCCTTACCCAGATTCTCCGGACAAAGGAAACTTAATGGTAACTTCTGAATTACTTCCTTTAAGTTCTAGCAGATTTGAATCAGGTCCGCCAAAAATAGAATCAGTTGAACTTGCAAGAGTTCTTGACAGAGCTGTAAGAGAAAGCAAATTTATTGATCTTGAAAAACTTTGCATAAAAAAAGGAGAAAAAGTTTGGACTGTTTTCATAGATATTTATTCAATAAACGCCGATGGAAATTTGTTGGATGCTGCAGGAATAGGTGTAATTGCCGCATTAAAAAACTCAAAAATTCCAAAATACGATGAAAAAAATGAAAAAGTTCTTCATGGAGAATTATCAAACAGCAAATTGCCGTTGAAAAAAGAAGTTCCTCTTTCAATAACAGTCTACAAGGTAGGGAAAAATTTAATTATAGATCCGACACTTGAAGAAGAAGATGTTAGCAACACAAGAGTCACAATCGGAAGCCATAATGGGGTAATTTCTTCGATGCAAAAAGGAAAACCAGAGGCATTGAGTGAAGAAGAAATGTATAAGGTCTTAGACATTATTGAAAAAGTTTGGAAAAAATTATTTTCAAACATAGAGAAATATTTAAAATAAAATGCTTGAATTAAATTTTACTAAATATGAGAAAGCAAGAATTCTTGGAGCAAGGGCTTTACAAATAACAATGAACGCTCCTCTTTTGGTTAATCTAAGTGAAGAAGATTTAGAAAAAATAAATTATGACGCGTTAAAAATTGCTGAAATTGAATTAGAGTCCAAAATCCTTCCAATATCTGTTAAAAGACCATTACCTCAAAAAAAAGAAGAAGAACTAAAGAGGGTAAAAGAAGCAAAAATTTCTGATCAGCAAGTTGAAGAAAAAGAAATTAAAGAGGAAGAAGAGATTGCAAAAGAAGGGGAAATCATGGAACTTGCAAATCCTGAAGATGAAGCTGAAGAACCTACTGAACAAAAAGCAGAAGAGTGAAGAAAATTTATAAATCAAATTTCTTTCTTTAATAGATGGTTGTAATAAAAAGTGTTTCTGCCAATGCTATTTCTGATTCTCGAAAAGAAAAAACAATTCTTATTTCAATAAAAACAAATGTTGGAAATTTTTCTGCAAGTTCCCCTAACGGAAAATCAACAGGAAAATATGCTGCGAAAATTTACAAAAAAAACCTTGAAGAAGATATTAAGACAATAAAAAAGTTCAGTGAATATTTTTCCGAAGAAGTAATAGAAAGTTTTGATGATTTAAGAAGAATTGAAGATATTGTAAATGATTTTATAGGCGCAAATACTTTATTTGCGTTTGAATCAGCTGTCTTAAAAGCAATTGCAAAAGAACAAAATAAACAAGTGTGGGAATTGGTAAATAATAAAATTAAAGCTCCAAAATTTCCACGACTTTTAGGGAATTGTATTGGAGGAGGAAAACATTCAAAAATGTCTTCTGAAAAAAAACCAGACTTTCAAGAATTTTTACTAATCCCAAAAGCAAAATCTGTCAAAGAATCTTTTGAGATAAATAAAAAAACAAAAAATGAAGTTCAAAAAATTCTAGAGAAAAATGATAAAAATTTCAAAAATAAAAAAAACGACGAAGATGCATTGATAACTTCATTAAATGAAAAAGAGGTTTTAGAAATTCTTAAAAAAGTGAATATTTCAATAGGAGTTGATATTGCAGCCTCAACATTTTACAAAAGAAAAAAATATCATTATGAGAACCCTATGCTTAAAAGAGATATTGAAGAACAGTTAACATACATTGGCAACCTTATAAAAAATTTTGATTTGTCCTATATTGAAGATCCTTTTGATGAAAATGATTTTGAAAGTTTTTCAAAACTCTTAAAAAAATTCTCAAGCAAGCTCATTGTTGGTGATGACCTTACTGTAACAAATCATGAAAGACTGAAAAAAGCAATTGAAAAGAAAAGCATTAATGGGATTATTGTAAAACCAAATCAAATTGGTTCTTTACTTGAAGTGAAAAATGTCTGCGACTTGGCCAGAAAAAATAATATCAAAATAATTTTTTCTCATAGAAGCAGGGAAACTGAGGAAAGTATCTTAGCAGATCTAGCTTTCGGCTTTCAAGCAGATTTTTTTAAATCAGGAATTACTGGAAAAGAAAGAGAAGTTAAGATAAAAAGGTTAATCGAAATTGAAAAGAGTTTCAAATAAATTTTAACAGAAACTCTTAAAAATGTATTTCTCCCTGAATTCGTATGAAAGCTATTGAGAAAACTGAAAAAGCAAAAACAGAAAAGCAGGATTCTGCTGATTTGGAAAAAGCTGCAGAAGAAGAATCTTTAGAAACAGAAAAAAAGCCAAAAAAAGAAAAGTCCATCGCTGAAAAGAAAAAGGAACTTTTGGAAAAGGCGAAAAAACTTTCTAAGAAAATTTCCGAGGTAAAAACAGAAGATCTAAAGGAAAAAGTAAAGATTAAAAGAAAGACCGACATGCTTATTCTTCTTGAAGATTACGTTAAATCAGGAATTTACATAGGGACAAAAGTTGTTACGCCGAGCATGAAGCCTTTTGTTTATAGAAGGCGTGCAGACGGCTTAGCGATTTTTAACACTCTTTTAATTGATGAAAAATTAAAAGAAGGAATTGAATATCTATCAAAATTTAATCCAGAAGATGTTATTTTAGTTTGCAAAAGACAAGTTGGGTGGAAAGTTGCAGAAAAATTTTCAGAGCTGACAGGGATAAGAGTTTTCACAAAAAAATATCCTGCAGGAATTTTAACAAATACAACTCTTCCTGATTTTTTTGAAAGTGAATTAACAATAGTAACTGATTCATGGTTAGACAAAAACGCGCTTAATGACACTCTAAAAGTTGGGAAAAAAGTTTTAATGATTTGTGACACAAACAATTTTCCAAAAGGAGCTGACAAAGTCATAATTGGAAACAATAAAAATGCAAGAAGCTTAGGAGTGATATTTTATCTATTGACAAGAGGATACTGCAAGGTAAAAAAAATAGATGCAAAAATCCCTGACTTAGAATGGTGGACAGGCGAAGAATAAATTTTTATATTCTATTTCTAAAGTAATGTAATGGACCTAACAATAATTCTCTTAGCTGTTGTTTTTTTATTTGGATTAATAATTGCATATCTTGCAGGACAGAAAATTGGAACAATTAGAAGAGACAAGCATTGGGAAACCGAGATTCCAAGCCATAGAAAAGAAGCGGTTTTGAAATCGCGTGCTGTCTTAAGTGGAATGTTCTCTGAGCAACTTGCACCTTACTTGCCTGATTTTAATTTTAAGCCAACAGAGGTAAGATTTTTAGGAAAGCCAGTTGATTTTATTGTGTTCAAAGGAATTGATGGTAAAGAAATAAATGAAATTGTTTTTGTAGAGGTGAAAAGTGGAAAATCTCAATTGAGTAAGGTTGAAAAATCTCTTAAAAAAACAATTGAAAATAAAAAAGTTAGTTGGGAAGAATACAGAATTCCTGAAGATCTTACAAGGAAAAGAGATGATTAATCTTCTTCATTAGGTTCATCTTCATCATCTAATAACTCTCTTCGATCATCAGAAATAGTTCTTTCACGTAAAGATTTTCCAAATTTCCCAAATAAAACTTCATTACTTGGCATCTTGTTTATAAGTGTTAGAAGTATATAAATGTTGCATATATGGGAAAATTTAAAAAGAGAAGACAACTAGGGAATGCATTATATAGGTTATTTGCCGAGTCTGTCGGTCTTTGAATGAGGTAATCTTGAAGCTAGTGTAAGCTCAAATTCTTTTCTTTTTTAATTTATATGAATTTATGCATAAGCTTCATATATTTAATTAATAAAATGGAAAAAGAAGAAAGCGCAAGGAATGTTTTTTGGAATGTATTGAAAGAAGAATGGACTTACTTAGGGGACCGTAGAAAAACTTTCATCTTATATTTATTTTTATTTACAATAGCAGGAGCAATAGCTCTTACAATTCCACTTATTGTAGGTTTAATTTTTAACACAATTCAGGAAAACATCACTTCAGATGCAGATTTAAGAAAATTATTGCTTATGATTTCTTTGCTTTTAATTGTAGATCTTGTATTTTGGATGTTTCATGGAACAGCGAGAATCTTAGAACAAAAAACTGGCTTTACAGTTCATAAAAATTTTGTTAACACAAAAATTAAAAGAGTTTTAGAGTTACCAACATTATGGCATAAAGATAATCATTCTGGAGGTACTATAGATAAAATTAATCGTGCAGACAGTAGTTTAAAGGGATTTTCACAAGATGTAACTTTTGGAATTGTTTATGCTCTCTTGAATGTGTTCGGTTCACTAATTATACTTTTCTTTGTAGATCCACTAATTGCAGGATTTGCTCTTATATTCTCAATGTTAGTTTTGTTTATTACTATGAAGATAGATAAGAAACTCACAGGTTATTATAAAGAACTTAATAAATATAGCAATAAACTTTCTTCAGTTATTTTTGATTATGTAAGCAACATATTTACAGTTATAACATTAAGATTAAAGAAAAATGTATCACAAGAAGTCAACGAAAAAATTATGGTTAGTTATGAAACTGAAAAAAAGGCAATAGTCTTAAATGAAATTAAATGGGGTTTTGCAACAATATCTCTAACTCTTATGATTGTTTTGGCTCTTTCATATAAGGTATACACCGGATTTAATACAACAGGAATAGTATTGATTGGAACTTTATACATACTTTACAGTTACTTAGATAGAGTAGGGGAAACATTCTTTCGTTTCGCACAGATTTATGGAGGTGTTGTAAGAACAAGCGCTAGAATCTCTGGAGCAAAATCTATTGACGAGGAATTTGATAAAGTTAAAGAAGAAGCAAAAATGAATTTGCCTTATGGTTGGAAAGAAATTGAATTGAAAGATATTGAATTTTCTTATGAAAAAGAAGGCAAAAAGAAAAATCTTAAAGATATAAACTTAAAAATAAAAAGAGGGCAAAAAATTGCATTCATAGGAGAGAGTGGAAGTGGAAAAAGTACAATTCTTGCTATATTGAGAGGGTTATATCCTACAAGTAAGGGAGATGTTTATTGTGATGGAAAAAAATTAGATCAGGGTTTCACAAGATTGAAGCATCATGTAACTTTAATCCCCCAAGATCCAGAAATATTCAACAACACAATAGGGCACAACATTACAATGGGTTTAAGAACATATAAAGAAGATTTGAAAAAAGTAATAAAAATGGCACGGTTTGAAAAAGTTGTTCAAAGATTGGACAAAGGATTAAAAACAAATGTTCTTGAAAAAGGTGTTTCCCTTTCCGGAGGGGAAAAGCAACGTTTAGCACTTGCTCGTGGATTATTGGCTGCAAAAAATAGTGATATTGTTCTTATGGATGAACCTACTAGTAGTGTTGATAGCATTAATGAAATAAGAATACATGAAAACTTATTCTCAGAATTTAAAAATAAATCAATTATTTCATCAATTCATAGATTGAATCTCCTGAGTAAATTTGATTATGTTTATATGTTTGATAACGGAAAAATTGTTGGTGAAGGTACAATTAATGAAATAAGAAAACATCCTAAGTTTATGAGTATTTGGAGAAAATATAATTTGGAAAAAAAGGGAAAGTAATTTATTTAAAGTGAAGGTTCGATATTTAAGTTATGAACTTTAAAAGAAATCTAGGAATTGGATTTATTTTCTTGTCAATAATAATTTCTGCTGCGAATATGAATATGACCGGGGCCGTAATAGGTTCTTCATTGTCAAATTTATTTAGTTTTGTTGCTCTTGTATTTTTTATTGGTGGAATTGGTTTGTTGATGGCTGGAAGAGAAATTAAAGAAGGTGGTCTTGCGAAATTAGCTAGTGACCAAGAAATAACTCTTGCCCTTAGAGATGCGGGTATAGCAGTAAAAGACCAAACCCCTAGAGAAGAAAAGTTAAAAGAAATATCAGACACCTTAGGAGGACTTGCAAAATTTTATGTGCCCTCAATAAAAAATGGAGAAGTAGTTTATGTTCATTTAACTAAAAAAAAGGCAGCAAGGTCAATAGCTAAACAAGGTGGGCGTCTTAGACACGGAGGGACAAGTACTTATGGTCAGGCATTTGTCTTTACTGGTAAAGATGCTTCAGTTAAAGCAAGAGAATTCGTAGATTCGCTTAGTAGAAAAAGAAAATATGTAGGAGTCTCGAATCCCACAAATGCAATAATATTCAAAACAGATATTGTTCCTGATTTAAATAAAATTTCTGCAAGTGTTCCCAACTATCCTGGTGATAGAAAGGCAATGTTTAATCATGATGTTCCAAGAAGTTTGATGTATGATGTTGAAAATAGAAATATTTCGGTCTAATCAATTATTCTAATATTTTTGAAAAAATTTGCATTTTCTCTTGAACAAACATAAGCAAGATCTCTGATAGAATTATGTATTTCTGAAAGAAATTTATAAGTTTCAACAGCTTCATTCATGTCTTTAAAATCCTCTTCTCCAACAGCATAAGTAGGCTTACCCCTAGAAGTTGCAAAATTAACAACTGGGGAAAAATACCTTATCTCTTCAAAACGTACTTCACTTCTTCCGCGATAAGCTTTAAAAAGTAAGTCTTGATTAGATTGGTCTAACTGTAAGGCCACACATCCAAAATCATTTAATTCTTGCAAATTTCTTATAACTTTTATTGAAGAACTCAAATCTAAAGGTAAAACAGTTGGTAAAATTAATATTCCTTTTTCCATACTTTGTCTTTCTATTCTCTCTGTTTCCCTATTCATTTTAATTAACCCCTCCTTCAACTTTTACCATTTCCTCGACAGATTTTTTCCTTCCACTATGAACAAATTCCGTAATGATTTCTCTTTTAACTTCGTTTTGTTCTTTAACTGGTTGTTTTTTCTTATCTTTTGTTCTAGAAATTGTTTTAC
>CAYFFD010000002.1:0-66320 GCA_964342415.1 Candidatus Woesearchaeota archaeon
TTTTGATGGTGACACTGATTATGTACAAGTTAGTGATAGTAATAGTCTAGATGCAACATCAGGTGTTACAATATCAACATGGGTAAAACTTGATACTATTTCTGGTGATCAAAAGATAGTTAAAAAGACCGGTGCCTATATTCTTGCGATAGGAGACGCCGGACCAGGGACAGATGAATTAGAATTAATAATTTTTGATGGTGCAACAGGAAGGCTCCAAAATAGAGAGGCTGCAGGCGCAACCCAATTACAAGCAGAACAGTGGTACCACATGGTTGGTACATATGATGGTAGTGATATAAATACATATATTGACGGAGTTTTAGACCGTTCTGGATCTTATTCTGGAGATATTGATTCAACTTCTAACAATTTATTAATAGGTATTAATAATGATTTAAGTACTAAGGAAGTGAACGGCTCAATGTCCGACGTTCGAATCTACGACCGTGCATTATCACCAGATGAGATAAACACTATTTATAATTCTTATAGGCCAAAGATAACAGCAGGCTCTCTTCAAAAAGGTTTGGTTTTAGATATGCCTTTAAAATCAAAATACACAAAAACCG
Source organism: Candidatus Woesearchaeota archaeon (assembly GCA_964342415.1). Classification (GTDB taxonomy): domain Archaea; phylum Nanobdellota; class Nanobdellia; order Pacearchaeales; family GW2011-AR1; genus CAYFFD01. The sequence goes on from CAYFFD010000002.1 coordinate 573, forward strand.
AAACTGCTGGCTCAGAGGTGATGACAGACAGAACTCCTTATTCAAACGATGGAACAAATTATGGTGCAAATGTAGGAACCAATTGGACAAATTTTGATGGAGTGGATGATCGAATCAATAGAACTGATGCAGCATCTTTACGACCTGCTGATGAAGTTACAGTTTCTGTTTGGATTAAGACCTCTGCACTTAATAGTGTGGCTCAATCAATTTTTGTGGGTAAAGCAGTATGGAATGATGAAGGATATTCATTGTTTGATAATGGACAATGGACCTCCGAAATAATATGGAGAATTATGACACTCAATTCAGGAAATACATATGATGTTAAATTTGCCCGTAATTTAGTTAATGATGGAGAATGGCACCATATTGTAGGAAAACATGATGGTTCAACAAGCTATATTTACCTTGATGGAATATTACAACAAAGTAAAGGAAGTACTGATATGGTTGCAAGTACAACCACTTTTACTATTGGATCTTTTAGGGGAAGTTCTGGCATCAGCTTGATGTCTGATGTTAAAATATATGATCGTGCATTATCGGCAACAGAAATAACTTCTTTATATGATAGAGGAAGATGAAATGAAAAAAGATTTTTATTTTAAGACTTATATTGTAATTGCAATAATTATTTTTCTCATGATATTACACATTGAATTTATTATAAAAACAAATTACGCTCCTGAAAATGTTTTAATTCAGGTGAAATCAGATAAAGGAATTCCAGAGAAGGGTGCAGAGTGTTATGCAGACATTACCTCATTTCAAATAAACACACAGAATAAGCCCTTAGAAAAACTTGAAAGTCTTTATGATTTTATAGCAGCCAGAACATTTAGTGTAAGCGAGGAGAAAGGTTTTCATTTACTGGAAACGGGTTTTGCTGAATACAATGAAAAGTTTGATATAAAAATAATTTGTTACTCGGAAGAATTGAGGGGAGTTTCCTACACAATAATAAACAACACAAATATGAATTGTGAAATTAAAAATAATGGAAAGTTACTTCTTTGTTAAATAAGTTTCCCAAATATCATGAAGATATGGCCTTTTATCATAAAATGCTATTATAAAATCACATTCTTCTATTTTTTCGTTTGAAATAAGAACTAAGTTTTTCTGTTTATGAAGAAAAAAAGATTCAGAGACATTATCTTTATAGAGATATTTGTAAAAATTCTGCTCCATTATTTGTTTTTTATCTTCACAATTTCCAGTAAGAAATTTATTTGCTTTCTCAGGATCTCCCCCTCCAATATTCGAATCTATTAGTCCAACAACATAATTTCCAGAAACAGGATAAACAGCAAGAGAGGTAATGCTATCTGTTATAACAACTGATTTTTCAGGATACGTTTTTTCCAAAAATTTTAATGCATTATATTTATCATCATCCAAAACATTGATTGGTTGTAAAGGTGAAGAAAAAACAATAAAATAATGAAAAGCGAGAATTACTAATATGAATGCTATGGCATAAGTTTTAGCCTGTTTTATTTTAGTGAATTTAGATATATTATTTATAATGCTTGAAGAACCAATTCCTGCTAAAATGCTTATTCCTATCAGATAAAAGAAAAACAATCTTTGGAAGGGAATGAAATAAATAGTATTAAAAATATAGAATAAATAAATTTGAATTATTGAAAATAAAAACCAAGCAATCATGATTTTTGATTTTTTTAAATACACTATTGTAATTAGTCCGATAATTGCAAGAACACTAGGAATAACTCCAAAGAAAAATATAGGGGAAGCGTTAAATTGAACAGCACTCCAACCAAGAGGGAATATAATTTCATCAAGCAAATTTAAGTATTTTAATATTAAAGCAAATAACATTATCAAAACTGCTGAAATCAATGAAAAATAAACTAAAAACATCTTTTTGGTTAAATTAAATTTTTTATGAAAAGAATTTTCCATAAAGAGTACATAAAAAAAGATAATTCCTAAGAAAAAGAACAAAGCAGGAGGATAAGTTAAAGCAGTAATTAATAAAGTAATTGTTAAAAACAAAATATATTTTTTTGAGTTTAAAGATTCCAATTTATAAAAAAATATTAATGCTAAAAATAAAAGAGTTATTCCTAATGTTAAAGGAAGGAAATATTGGTGGGCAAGAAAACCACCTGCACTTTTAATAGTTCCAAAGAATAAAACAGAGAATAATGCCGTGAGATAATCTTTATACAATAGCATGACAAGATAAAAAAGTAACAAACTATTAATTATCATAAAAATAATTATAAAATATTTATAATAAAGAACAGGGTCTGCTTTGATAAGTGAAAATACTCCTGCTAGAAAAAAATGAAATCCTGATTCAAAATTATTATGAGGAAATGCCAGACTTAAATATGGGTTAACAAAAGGTAGCTTGTTTTCTTCGAGAATGTATTTTGCAAAAGAAATATGTACATATTCATCACCTACTAAAGGATATTTATAATCAAAATGGGGTTGATAAGCTATAAGAATACTAATTAAGATAACAATAAAAAGCAAAGAAATTTTAATCCCTCTTTTCATTAATAATCAAGAATAACATAATTTATAAAAGTTTTTTATACTCCTTAAAATTTCCTAATTAAAATATTTACAAAAATTTTTAAAAATAAAGAAGTTGTTAAAATCGAATGAAAAAAAAGAATATTTTTGGATTAAGCTGGCAGTTGGCAATAGCAGATTTTAAACTTAGAAATGAGGATAGTTACCTTGGAAATTTGTGGTATTTTTTAAATCCCCTTCTTTTGTTTTTGCTTTTGTTCCTTGTATTTTTTGACCGTTTGGGACAAAACATTTCTTCATATCCTGCTTATTTGCTAATGGGAATTATTATTTTTAATTTTTTCCTTAGAGTAACTACAGAATCTACAAGTACAATATTGAATAGCGGATTTATTAAATCAATTAATTTTCCTAGAGAAACTCTTATTATTTCACTTGTCTTAAAACATATATTCTCACATATATTTGAAGTAATTGTATTTTTCATTATCCTTTTTTTCTTTAATGTTCCGATATATGGAATTTTACTTTATTTCTTAATTTTAATTTTTTTATCCTTGTTTGTTTATGGATTATCACTTCTCCTTTCATCACTTACAATTTATTTTCTTGATTTGAGAGATATATGGATATACTTCTCAACATTGTTATGGTTTGCAACACCTATATTTTATGAAGTTGGAGGACAAACAAGGCTTTATATTTTAAATTTGTTTAATCCCATGTATTATTTTATTACTGCTGCAAGAGATATGATTATTTATTCTAGAATTCCTGAAGCGTGGATTCTTTTAGGTATTTTTTTATACACCTCACTGTCTTTAATAATTGGAACGATTGTTTTTAGAAAATTAAAAAATAAATTTGTGGAGATGATTTAAAATGAATGAAGAAAAAGCAATAATAGTAAAAAATGTATCAAAGACATTTAAAATAGGAGTTAAAAAAAAGCAAACCACTTTAGCAAGGATTCTTTCTTTCTTATCTTATAAAGAATCTAAAAAACCTTTGAAAGTTTTAAAAAACGTGTCTTTTAGTTTAGATAAAGGAGATTATGTTGGGATCATAGGTAAAAATGGTTCTGGAAAAAGTACGTTGCTTAAAATTATTGCAGGAATTATTAAACAAGATAAAGGAATAGTTGAAACTAAAGGAAAAATAATTCCTGTTATCAATTTGAATTATGGAATAAAAGAGAGGTTAACAGTGAGGGATAATATATATTTGTGTTGTTCTTATCTTGGACTTGGACAAAAGGAAATAAAAAATAAGTTTAATTCAATCTTAACATTCGCAGGGCTCAAAAAATTTGTTGGCACTAAGTGGTATCAGCTTTCAGATGGAATGAAGCAAAGAATTGTTTTTTCAGTTGCTATATATTCTAATCCTGAAATACTTTTAACTGATGAAGCTTTGGAAGTAGGGGATGAAGAATTTAAAATGAAGTGTGTGAAGAAACTTGATGAATTAAGAAAAAAAAATGTTACAATTTTATTCACTAGTCATCAATTAGAGGGGATTGTTAAAAAGAAATACAGAACTATATGGATAGACAATGGAAAGATAGTTATGATTGGAAGTGGGCCAAAAGTGGTTAAAGCTTATTTGAAAGATGCAAAAAGATAATTTTATTAAATATTTGAGAAAACATAAAAAAGAAACTTACTTTTTAGTTTCTGCTCCAGGAAATTCAGGAGATATCTTGTTGAGAAATGGATTGAAATTTTATCTAGAGAATAATGGATTTGATATTACTAATAAAATCAAAGAAGCAGATAGTATTCTTATTCATGGAGGAGGAAATATTGATGATGTATGGTATTCTGGAATAGAGCTCCTAAAAAATATAATTAAAAGTTATCCAAATAAAAAAATAGTTATTTCTCCAAGCACTTGTCATTTTTCTAAAACAAATTTTGAACAAATACTAAATAACCATAAATCTGTGGTGCATTTCTTTGCTAGGGAAAAAAATTCCTTTACGAGATTAAAAAATATGAATTTAAATAAAAATATAAATTTTTATTTGGCTAATGACACAGCGTTCTTATTGGAAAAAACAAATTATTTTTATGAAATAAAAAAACAATCAAAAAATAATTATATTCTATTTTCTTTTAGAACAGACAGAGAGAGCATTTTGCTAAATGAAAGAATAATAAATTTGATAAGGGGTTTTTTTGGTGAATTTGGGACATTTGGAACAAGTGATATAATAAGATATAAATATACAAAATATAAAATAAATAAATTCATAAAAAATATTAAACAAAATTATAATAAAAAGAAAATAATAACAGATGCTTCTTATAAAGATTATAATACTTTTATTAAGTTAATTTTAAATGCATCTGAGATATATACTGATAGAATGCATGTTGGTATTCTTGGTGCAATGCTTGGAAAAAAAGTTTACTTGTATAAAACAAAATACGATAAAGTCCAAGGAGTTTATGAACAAACTTTACACAGTTATCCTAATGTGAAAAAAATGTTCTAGTATATTTATTCACAATAATATTTATAAAATAAAGAGTATTTCTGAAAATCATGTTTTTAGGGCATGAAAATGATTTAGAAGAAGGAGAATGGAAGGTATTGAGTCATACGCCTGATCCTAGAATTTTAGTGAAAAACAAAGGAAAATTTTATCAAATTTCTAATCTTTGTCCGCATCAAGGAAGTTTAATAAGACAAGGCTGTGGTAAGGGTGATGATGCTGTTTGTCCTTATCATGCATGGTCTTGGGATTTGGATGGGAACCCAATAAGCTCAGGCACAACAAAAGATTTTTCTAATGAAAGTCCTTTAGAAAGAAAACAAGTTTATCGTTGGAAAGGTTTCCTTTTTGATGAACATCCATTGGGGAGGAGAAGTTTCTTTTTTGATGAACGTCCATTAGGAAGAAAAAAATCATCTTTACCAAGAATTTCTTCAGATGAACTCTTGCGAACCAAAGATCTTGAATTAGTGGATCAGCGAGTAGATCTGGTAAGAGCTTCTTATATAAATATCATGGATTTATTTTTAGATCTAGAACATATTCCAGTTGTTCATCCTGGACTTTATGATGAAATTAATATTCCAGATATTGATGATGTTGAATGGGATTATTTTGAAAATGGAAGTGTTCAATTAGCACCATTTAGAGAAAATACAGGCTCGCCTGATTGGAACGCTCACACAATTAAAGATGATTTAAAATCAGGCTATGGAGCTATTTGGGTTGCTCTTTATCCAGGTACAGTAATTGAATGGCAACCAGGAGCTTATTTTATCATGGAAAATGTACCTTCTCTTTCTGATAAAGATGAGACAGATGTTCATGTTTGGAAATATAGAGATACAAAATATTCTGATAAAAATTGGGAAATTAATTCAAAGGTATGGGAAAAGGCCTGGGAACAAGATGTTGCACAATCAGAATTAATGAGGTCAACTTGGTATTTAAACGAGAAAAAAAATATGTATGAAAAATCTAAAGTACATTTTAGAGATTGGTTGAAAGAAAATGACCGACTTAAGGGCTCAAGCTTGGAGAAAAAAGTTTAATTTAATGACATTAATCTTGCTTTTTCTTTTATTAAATTCCAACCTTCTATTACATGTCTTTCTTGAACTTCAGTTTGCCCTATAACAAATCTTATAGTATATTTGCCGTTCAATTTTGTATGTGTAAAATAAACCTCTCCTGTTTTATTTAAAATATTTAATAATTTTTCATTGTGTTCATTAATTTTTTCTTCATCAGTCATGCCTTTAGGAATATGTCTGAAACAAATAGTGTTTAATTCAACTGGAGCCAATAATTCAAATTCGTTAGAAGATTCTATAAGATCTTTTATTTTTTTCGTTAATTCTAAATGATAACGAATTTTTTCTTGTAATCCCTTTACACCATAATTACGAATTACAAACCACAATTTTAATGCCCTAAATTTTCTACCTAATTGCAAACCCCAATCTCTATAATTTTTAACCCCTTGTGTTTGTGTTTTAAGATATTCAGGCAATATTTCAAGAGTTTTTATCAATGATTCGAAATCTTTAACATAGTATGCTGAACAATCAATATTTGTGAATAGCCATTTATGAGGGTTAAAAGCAAAAGTATCAGCATCTTCGATGCCTTTAATCATCCATTGTTTTTCTGGTAAGACAAGAGCTGAACCAGCTAGTGCAGCATCCACATGCATCCAAAGGTTGTATTTTTTACCAACTTTGCAAATACTTTCCATAGGGTCAATGGCTGTAGATCCTGTTGTTCCTATTGTTATAACTACTGCAAGAGGTTTAAACCCCTTGTCAATATCTTCTTTGATTGTCTTCTCTAATTCTTCAGGAATCATTGCAAAATTTTTATCAACAGGTATTTTGCGTAATTGCTCTTTACCAAAACCAATAATCTTAACTACTTTTTCGATACTTGAATGAGCCTCTGAAGAACAATAAACAATAAATTTAGGTTGTCCTTGCAAACCCCTTGAATTAATTTCATAATTCGTAAATTTTTCTCTTGCAGTTAAAAGAGAGCAAGTAAGCCCATTTCCAACCGTGTCTTGTATGACCCCTGTAAAGTTTTTTGGTAAACCAATAATATCTCTAAGCCAATTCATAACGTGTTCTTCGAGCTCGGTTGCGGAAGGAGATGTTTCCCAACTCATACACTGAACATTAATTGCAGCTGTAATCATTTCAGCTAAAACAGATATTCTACTTGAATTCACTGGAAAATATGCAAAAAATTTTGGATGTTGCCAATGAGTAATCCCTGGCAAAATAATTTTTTCGAAATCAGAAAACAACTTTTTAAAATCCTCTCCATCTTGTGGTGGATTTTTTGGAATCTGTGATATAATTTCACCCGGTTTAACTTGTGATTTCACAGGATATTTTTCAACTGAATCTAAATAATCAGACATCCAATCAATCAATTCATGCCCAAATTTACGAAAGTTTTCTGAATCCATTTTTAAAACTATTTTGTTTAAATAAATATATGACTTGATTTAAAAAATATTCCTTCAAACTGATTCATTTTAAGAAATACTCTAGCTTATTGTCAAAATCTATTTTATCAAACTTAGAATCAAATTTCCCACTTACAAATAATTCGTTGAACACGTGTATATACAATAAACAAAAAATAACCCATAAATGTTGCTTTGGGTTTTTCATCATAGTGTTTATGTAATCTCTGCTTAGTATGTTTTTTACAAAATCTGATTCAATGAATTTTATGATTGCATCCCATTTGTTTTCAAACATGAATTCAATATCAATAGGAATGGGTAATTTTTGGATATGTTGTGCTCTATTTTTTCCTAAAATAGTTTTTACTTCTTTTTCATAATAAGCTCTATTAAAATTTAATTTTCTCAAGGGTTTTGCAAAGACTTTTGTACGTTCATTAAAAATAGGAAGGATGTCTTGTACATTAAAACTATTAAAAATGAGTCCTTGCCTTATTGATCCTAGATATTGAAGATGATTGTAAAAGAGTATTTTCAATAAATCATTTTTTATATATTTCTTTAATAATGAAATTCTACTTATTCTTAATCCTTTAAATAAACCTTTTTTGAATAAAACATTTCTAAAATAATATAATTCATCTATCAAATTCTTTTTAAACCATATGATCTCTGAACTTTTTTCTGTGCTAAAAAGAAATTCAGCAGACATCCCAGAAAATACTACCTTTGTATTTTTTTTAATTTTTTTTGCAAATAAATTATATAAGGAACCATAAGGACTTTGAATTGCCCCCTCTAATCTCCATATAACATCTGGAAGATCATTTAATTCCTTGGAATCCATGAATTCTATTTTATGTTTAATATTTTTATATGATTTTGTTAACAGTTTAGTATTTCTAGTTTCATCTTGTTTCTTTCCCCCTATTGTTAAAGCAGTTACTTTTATATCTTTTAGAATTGAGAGATAATACAAAGTTAAATTACTATCACAACCACTACTAAGAAGATGATTTACATTTTTTGAGCGCAATTCTTTAGCTATCCTTTCTATGTTTTGTTGTATTGACTTCATAACATTTTTCTTAGCAGATTCTATTGACACTTTTTTTTCTTTTTTCTTGAAATTTTTTATTTTAATTGATTTTTTTGAATAATTTATATGAAGATATTGCCCTATGATCAGTTTGTTAACGTGTTTTATTAAGGTTGAATTGGTTGGAGATGGTCCACTATATTTAACATAGGACAAAAAATCATAAACAACAGGAATGTTCAGTTCTCTTTTAAAAGGCATTCTTTTCAAAATTTCCTTCAAAGAAGTGCTGAAAATTAATTTTTCTTTATTGAAAACATAATAAACAGGTAGCGAGGAGCCAAAATGGTCTAATAAGATATATCCCTTGTTTGTTTTTCCATTCCATATAAATACTATAAAAGAACCCTCTAAAAAAGAAATAAAATCCAATCCTTTTGTGCTATATAATTTTTCAACAATTTCAACATCATTTTCAGATTCTATTAAATATTTGGATTTAATTTCTCTTATATTTGATATGTAACCTAAAATTACACAAACATTATTATTTTGAGAATTATGAAAATAATTTTTTCCATGAGATTTAAAGCAATGTATTCTATCTACATGTAAATCTAAAAATCCATTAGAAAAATTTTCTTCAGAATTTTTCTTAAGAGAACTAAATTTATTCCAATGTAAAGTTCCTGTGAGGATATTCATAATCTAAAAAATTAAAAACGATTATTTAAAGATTTTGTCAATAAATAAGATAGAATTTTTTATTTCAATTCATTTAAAATAGATTTTACTTTTGACTCAACAACTGTGAATTTCCTATTTTTCCTTTCTATTTTATCTTTAAATATTATTTTCATTTTTAACTTATTTATTTCGCCATTCGAAGAATTATTTAATAGGTTTTTGAGTTCTTTTATTATTTTATCTTGACTAATGTTTTTTTCTTTAACAACAAGAATATCTAAACTATAATTTTTATGCTGGAGAAAATAAATGTCTTTAATTCCTTTAATATAAACAATAGAAAAAAACAGTAATGAAGGAGAGATAGATTTTCCGTTGGGAAACATTACAAAATCGTTTGATCTTCCTTCAACATTCATAATTCTAGGATAAGTTCTTCCACAAGAACATTTCTTTTGTGTTATTGTAACAATATCTTTTATAGAATATCTTATCAAAGGAAATAAATAATTTACCAAACTAGTCATAACCAATTCACCCTTCCCTTCAAAACCTTTCCCCTTAACTTCAGCTATTCCTTGAGGGGAAATATGCATACCCTTATGTTCATGGCACTTATAAGCCCTTATAGTACATTCTGATGAGGCGTATCTATTAAAAACCTTACAGCCAAAATACTTTTCAATAAATTTTTTTTGAGAATCATAAAGAACCTCACTATGAGACAAAATACTTTTTATTCTTATTTTTTTCTTTTTCTTTTTAAGATATTTGACAAAAGCAAAATGTGATGATGGAAATCCTTCTATATGTTTTATGTTAAATTTTTTAATATATTTAAGATATCCCTCAAAAACATTGTCTCCCATAATATCTGGCTTAAATGAAACTTGTTTTGTGACAGGATAGTAATTGTTAAAAATTATATGGCTTTCTGGAAGAAGATACATTTGTTCATTGACCACAGGTATATGTAAAACCACATCTTTACCCATTTCATAGCCAATTATTTCTTTAAAGTATTTGTCTCCTGCCCAATTTGCTCCAATACTTTCTTCATCATGATAGAACTTTATTGGCTTTCCACTTGTGCCAGAACTATCTCTATACATATTATTTTTATAATTTTTATTGATAGCAAAAATCTTAGAATAATTTTTTAGTATATCATCTTTTGTAATAATTGGTAATTTTTCTAAATCTTTTAAGCTTTTAACATCAGATGGTTTGACTTTGTGTTTATCCCACAATTCCTTGTAAAAAGGCACGTTTTTATAAGCGTGTTCTAAAATTTTTTTTAATTTTTCGTATTGAAACTCATGTATTTTTTCAATAGGCCAATTTTCCATTTTTTTTAATAACTTATACCATTTTCTGTAGTCATAACTTCCAAATGCAATTCTTCTAGTAAAATCAACAAGTTTTGGTGAAGAGCCCCATAGTTTTAATAAAGGATAAGATAAATTCTGATGAAGCCAGCTTATTTGTTTAAAATAAATCATTTTTTTAAATTTCGAATTGTATATGTAGATATAAAAACTCTTTATAATTGTTTATTTTTAAAAATTGACTCAAGGTAGCTTTCTAATATCAACAAAGATAATAATTTCCCAGGATTTTTATCATCCAATACTATTTTATCGACAAAGTCACTATTTAATATTTCTTTAATCAGTGCATTTTTTCGAAGTATTTTTTTTTGAAAATAGTTTGCATACTTACTTTTAAAAAACAATTTGTAATAGGGCAATGAGGTTCGTTGTTTTGGTTCTTCAATCACAAAATTAGGTACTCCTATTTCTTTAGCTACTTTTCTTAAGAGTATTTTTTTTTGTTGATTATTAATAATAAATTTAGAGGGTAATTTATAGACATATTCAACAGAGTCTGAATGTAAATATGGCAATCTGACTTCAAGAGGATATGACATAGTCATTCCATCTGCTTTTTCTAACATCTGCGGGCAAATGACCAGTCCCGGACCTAGCATATAGCGGAGTTTATTCATCAAAATATCTTCTGGTTTTCCATTTCCTTTAAATTCTTTGTCAAGATTTGACTGCAATTTCTTAAAAGGATTATCAAATTTATTTTTAAGTAATAATTTTAATTCTTTATAATTACATAACCCCATTATTTCCGAATATTTTTCAACTAATTTGTGTTCTGAATTCAAATATAATGCTGGATTATTTGTTTTATATCCACAAAACAATTCATCTGCACCTTCTCCAGCAAAAACAGTTCTTTTTCCTAATTTTTTAGCTTCATCAGCAGCGAAAAACCATAATGGAAAAGAAGTAGACATAGTTGGGCCTCCTGGAAGATGAAGAACAAGATTATTGAAATTTTCTATAAATTTTTCTGTAGTGAATTCTTTTTTATTTAAATTTATTTTTAATGACCTTACTATTTTTTCAACTTTTTTAAATTCATTTCCTGATTTTTCCGTATTGAAAAAATTAAAGTATTGTTTCTTTGTGTTAATTAATCCAGAACTGATACAGCAAACATTTTTTTTATAATTATAAAGAGCAAGACTTATGAGTGTTGAATCAATTCCTCCACTTAAAAATACACCTACATTTACTTCTTGTGGATACATTTCTTTAATTATTCTAGAGATGATATTTGTATATTCTAATATCGCTGTTTTTTCACTGATATTGTAATCCACATAAAATTCTGGAATCCAATATTTTTTCACTTTAAATTTCTTTCCTGTTATTGATAAATATGAACCTGGTTGTAATCTTTTTATTCCTTCAATTATATGATTCAAGGAAAAACCCAAAGAAAAAAATTCAGCAAGACTGTTTGTGTTAATTTTTTTGTCAGTCAAATTAACTAAAGGCAAACTTTCTGAGGAGAAATATAGTTGGGAATTCTTTTTAAAATAAAAAAGAGGTTTTTCTCCAAATTTATCTCGAGCCAACAATAATTTTTCTTTACCTGTTTCTCTTTGATCAAAAATAGCTATCGCAAACATTCCTTTAAATTTTGCAAAACAACTTTCTCCATATTCTTTATACGAATGCATTACTACTTCAGTGTCTGATTTTGTACTAAATATATATCCTTTATTTTGTAAAATAGAACGTAATTCTTTGTAATTATATATTTCACCATTAAAAATTAATACAATTTTTTTGTCATCTGAATAAAATGGATTCGATTTATTAGTTCTGTCTACAATTGAAAAAATATTTGAATATAATGCACATGTAGGATTAACAAATTTGTCACTATGGTCTGGACCTCTGTACTTTAATTGATTTTGTATTTGTTCAGCATTAAAAATAGCTTCTTTAGAAAGATTCTTTTTTAATGAATAAACTCCATTTATGCTACACATTTTTTATTTAGAGAATCTTTTTTTTATTACTTTACGCCAAGATTTAAATTTACTCATTAAATAAACATACTTATAATCAAACTCCAAATCTTTCCTTCCACATGACTTTGCAAACTTAATCACATTTCTCGCAAAATGAAGATGTTCTTTATCAGTTTTTAAACTCCGAACATGTTTTCTATCTATTGGCAGAGGAAATGTAGAATATTTTTTTAATGCCCCAATCATTTCTAAAGTATACATTTCATAACTACATTTTCTACATCTAGAACAGTTTTTCAAACCATCAAATTTTTCGTAACAAACACGCAATCGATCATACGTTTCAGGCCATTTTGCAAGAATTTTAGTTTTATCAAGTTTTGAAGCCTCACTACCATCGTTAATAGATTCAAAATTTTCTGTAGACAATAAATGAACTGTGGGAAAATGTATTCCTCCTGGTGGAAGATAATCATAAGCATCATGTTCCGGAAAATAAAAATAGGAAATTTTTTCCTCGAAAATTAAAGCTATTCCTATAAGGGCCGTGCAGTGTGTTAAAGTCCAATCTATTGGTAGTCTATCATGAAAGGGTTTCAAATTTGTAGCTATTGGAATCATCCCTATCTTTAATTTATCCATCAATTTTTTGTAAGAATCTGATGTAATTTTATATGTTCTTTTATCTTCAAGAGGAATGTCAAACCCATGAATAAATAGTGTGTGAGTTATTTGAAAATCTTTGTTAGGTTCATTTTTTGGAAGATGTTTCCAGAGAGTGTAAAAAGAATCCACTCCCCCAGAAAAAGCAGACATTACTCCTTTTCCTTTACTTGATTTATAATTAATATATCGGTCACATTTTATTTCTATGAATTTGAATTGGTCTGGAAACCAAAAATTAAAAACACGCTGATATTCTTTAAGATTATATGCTAAACGGGAAGACATTTTTCCTTTAACTTGAATATTTTCTCCAAGAAACATGGCAGGAAGCAGCAAGGAAACAAGAAATCCATTGGAACTATTTGAAATATATTTTTTGTATTTTTTTGGAGATTTGAACCATAAAGTTTCTGGGAGATTTAGATTTGGGGTTTCCCATTCTATTTTAGCAGAAACACAAACCTCATTCTTTGTTGTAGTTATTTTAGGAATATTTATTATCATTTTAAATTATCTAAGTGATAAACATATTGTTTAGTAATTTCTTTCCAATCATATTTCTTTTCAGCTAATTCTCTAGCATTATTTCTTATTCGATTGTACAATTCTTTATTATTCATTAAAGTATTAATAGATTTAGCAAATTTTGTTGCAGAGTCTGCTATTAAAATATCCTTTCCATTAGTATATTCGATTCCTTCCGCGCCTTTTCCGGTAGATACAACAGGAGAGCCTGCTGCAAAGGAAGTTAATATTTTTAGCCTAGTTCCTCCTCCATCTAAAAGAGGGCAAATGAAGATTGAATTTTTAAAAAAAGGCCTTATATCTTTTATCAACCCACAAAACTTTACATTTTCTAATCTTCCTTCTTTTTCAAACATTTTTTCATCATAATCCCCTATTATATTTATCTGTATATTCTTATCCAGTAAAGGATAAATTTTACTAAAAAAATACTTCAACCCTTTATAATTTGGTTCATAATAAATATACCCTACAAATAGCAAAGATAAAATATTTTTTTTAGAAAAAGAAACTTTTTTAAAATAATTGGTATCAACCCCATTTGGAACAACTAAAATTTTATTATGACCTAATTTTTTTAATCTTTCCTTGTCAATTTCGGAACAGCAAATCACGAGATCATAATGTTTAATCATGTTTTTTTCTTCCTTTCTCATTTTAATTTTTTCCCAGAAAGAATTTTTCATATGGCTATGAACATTGTGAAAAACTAGTATTTTTTTCGCCTTTGTTTTAATATCTTCCAAAACAGGCCCCACATAAAATTGTTCAATTTGAATATAATCAAAATGTCTTTTTGCCAAAAGCTTTTCTATTTCTTTTTTAAACTTAAGATGAAAGTAATAATGCCTGCTAGTTATTTCTGATTTTAGGGGAAGGTTTCCAAATCTCTTCAAGTATTTTGTTTTAGAATAATGCTTTTTGTATTGGTTTTTTGTCATTTCAGAAAAAATTTTGCTTAAATCTTCAGGGATAATGACTTCACAAAATCTCCTTAATTCACCAAGATCTTTAACCTTATCTTCCTTTGATGGTGTGACGAGTAAAGTTACTTTATAATGCTTCGATAACTCTTTTATTACATAATATGCCCTAACTTCTCTGTGTTGTGTGGGCACCATAGTACTCGTTATCAAAATAGATTTCATTTTATAATTAAAATTTAGCCCTTGATTTAATTGGAATTTTCAATAGTAAGATGTAAAGAACCCAAGGAATTTTAATTAAATTTAATATTCTTAAATTTCCATTTATATAAACTTTCTTTAATTTGGTAAATCCATATAACATTTCTTCGTTTAAATTCATTTTTTTTGTATCGGATAATAAAAAAACAAAGAAACTTAATAAAACATAGTAGTAAGATTTTAAAGTCATGTTCTTAGTGTGTATATAAACACAATTAAGAGACCCACCTATTTCAGCATATTTTCTACATTCTCCAGGTTCATGAAAATGCTTAACTATTGCCTTGTTATTATATCTTATAGTAAATCCTGAGTTTTTTAATTGTTCAATAAAATCAATTTCATCATAATATATACTCTTATTAAAATAAATATTTGTATCAAATCTAAATTTGTTAAAAATTTCTCTCTTGAAGGACATATTGCAACCAAAAATTTCTTTATTTGGATTAAACAATTTGCTTGAATTTCTTATGTAAGATTTTCCTCCAACACATGCAACTTTCTTATTTTTTTCAAAAGTTTTTACTAATTCCTTTACCCAATTTTTATCCACATAACAATCATCATCAGTAAAGGCAACAATTTCTCCTTTTGCATAATTAATTCCTAAATTTCTTACATAACATAATCCTTTATTTTTTTTATTTCTAATTATTCTTAGATTTTTAAATTTTCCTTTGAAAGATTTTGCTAGTTCTAAAGTATTATCTTTTGAAGCATCGTCAACTATTATTACTTCAAAATTTTTGTAATTGAGTTTTTTCAAAGATTCTAAAGCATATTTTTTGAGAGTTTTTGCCCTATCTCTTGTACAAACTATCACAGATACAAATGGTTCGTTTTTCATGTTAGAGATTTTGGTTTTTTGGTAGTTGTGCTCTTGTAAAAATTTTGGAATTACTTCTTTTAAATAGAAATTTAAATATTTTTTCTTAAATTCTTTAGCACTCCATTCTGATTTTAATTTTTCTATATCTTTTGAATTCCAAACATAAGTATAGGTTAGAACTTCTTTTCCATCAAAATTAACTTTTAACTCTTTTCTATAATAGCATTCCTTAGGCTCAAATAAATCTATTATTTTTAGACTTTCTTCATCAACATTAAAAAGAATTTTTCCTTTAACTTGGTTTCCTTCAAAAGTTGTAATTGCAGGATATGTCCTAGGCTTTTTACCATCAAAGATTTTAAATCTTTTGAAGTTTTTGAGGATCGCATTTTTAGTTTTAAAGTTTCTATTTGTTAAAGCAAAAACCACTTCTGGAAAAATCAAACTTCCATATACAAAGATATTTTTTTTCATTTTTTATTTGTATCTTTTACTATTTCTAAAAAAGCTTTTTTAAACTTCTTCAACGAATCTTTTTTATTAGGTATGAGATGGATATTTTTTTTCAATAACTTTTTTGCTTTGTTTTCATTTTCTAAAATATATTTTATTTTGTCGTTTATTTCGTAAAAGTTTTCAGAATTGTTTACAATAAATATTTTGTCAAACAGGTAATTTGTCCCTATATTCTTTGATATTATAGGGAAGCAACCACAAATGGCGGATTCCATAGTTGTTGTAGGGTGCGGATCGTGATCAGGCAAATGAATAAGAAACTTGCACATGGAATAATATTTTTCAACATCTTTTCTTTTTCCAAGATAAACTATTTTCTTGTGGATTCTAGCCATTTTTTTTACATAGTTTCTTTGTGCCCCTTCACCAATTACAATAAATTTTTCAAAATGTGGACATTGAAGCCCAAATTGAATTATTCTTTTTATATTTTTATCAGGATCCAAACGTCCAACATACAATCCATAGTTTTTCCTCATAACATTCGTAAGGTATACTGCTTTTGAGAATGGAGGACATATTTTTATGGGCACATTCAAAAAAGAAGGAATGTATTTCTTATTTTCTTCTGAAACAGTAATAATCCCATCTATCGCTTGTAAGAGAGTATTCCATTTTTTCCAAGATGTTCTATTATGTTTATGCAAACTATACAAAAATAAATCTGCATCAAGATATATAATTTTTATATTTTTATATTTTTTCTTAAGTGCTAGGGCGGTAGGAATGGGCAAACCCCCATCAACCAAAAGAATATCTGATTTGGTGCGTGTATAAAAACTAAGCATAAAAGAAAGAATCGCAAATAGGCCACCTCCCAAAACAGAATGATTCTTTGCGACAGAAGCAAGCCCTTTAAATGGAATTATTTTTATCTTTGCATTAATTACTCGCGCGAAACCAAGGTGTGCTTCGTGTGGAGATTGTGATAAAAATAATATAGAGTTCATAATCTGATTTTTTCTTTAATTTTTTTTACAAAAACTTTTGTGTCAAACTTTCTTGCCTGCTTTATACATGCATCTTTGTATTTTAGTGGATTCTTGCCAAGCTTTTTGACAGCTTCAATAATCTTTTTCGGACTGATGTTATCTATCAATATTCCAGTATTTCCATTAATGACTGTCTCTTTGTAACCTCCTTCGTTAGGGGCTATGACTGGCTTGCCTGAAGCCATTGCTTCAACAGGAGTCATACCAAAATCCTCATCCTCAGCTGTAGTAATAAATCCAGCACAGTTGGCATATAATACGCGTAATTTTTCCTCGCTTACAACGCCTTTGTAGATAACGTTTCTAGGTAATTTCTTTAGTATTTTTTCTGAGTACTTTTTATGATGTTCCTCACATTCCCCTACTATGACTAATGTTTCGTTAGGCAATCTCCGAAATGCCTCTATTTGCATTTCCACTCTCTTTGCAGGGATCATTCGATTGACAGATAGCCAAAAATTACCATTTTTTCTGTGCGCAAAATAATCACAGTCAACTGGAGGATAAATAACTAAAGATTCTCTACCATAATGTTTTTGCACTTTTTTCTGTATGTTATGACTGTTTACCACAATTGAATCAATGGCGCGAGTCGCGGCAAAGTCAGATTTTTTAGACGGACTGTATTTCTTATAGGTAGTGTAGGTACTAAACATTTGCCATATATTCCCCCTAAGTCCCACTTTCATTTCTCTATATCTTGCCGCAATAAATCGTGGTAAGAAATCAAATATGTAGTCAATTTTTTTAGAAATAAATGGGGGAAGTAATCGTTTTTTTGTCAATTTGTTCTTTGCCGTTAGCACGAGATTGTAAATAGTTTTTTGGTAAAAAGAGGGGATGCGCTGCCACTTAGGCGGTGTATGGCAATACCATATATTAGGTGTGTGCTTTTTCGCTGCATAAATAGAAAAATTTCCTGAAAAAATGAAAAAATCATATTGTGAAGAAAGATCACATTCTAAGAATCTTTTTTTCCACATAACAGAAAGCATAAATGGAAAAAGCACTTTTTCACCAAGAGGAATGACTTTTACATTACCAAAACCAAGTTTTTTCAAAACTTTTTGATCGACTTCTGCAGCTATCACATCACAACCGATGCTATTTGCCAATATAAGTGCAAGCTTTTCGGAACCGCCAATTGTCCTAAAGCGATCGTGAAAAACCGCAATTCTACGCGTTGTTACATTTGATTGTTTTTTCATAATAGATTTCAGTTTGTGTAGCGAGCTCATCAAAATCAAACTTGCTGGCTATTCGTTTGCCTTTTTCACCCATCTTTTTCAGCAACTGATTATTAAGTAAAAGTTTTCTGACTGCCATCGCAAGTCCTTTTGGTGTTGCTTCTGCCGTTAAACCATTCCCATTTACAAAATTGGTGGCTCTGTTCCATTTACTTCCAGCCACAACGATTGGAATTCCACATGCGCATGCTTCTAGAGTTGTAAGCGGAAATCCTTCGAATACAGAGGGAAGTACAAATATCTTAGAGGATTTAAGATATCGAAAAACCTTCTTCCTGTCTTTGATCTCTCCAACAAAATAAATGTTTTTTCTTATGCCAAAAATCTTGGTTAGGTGCAAAAGTTTCGGCATTTTGTACCCTTCACCTATAATACATACTTTAATTTTAGGAAAATCTTTGAGTAATAAATGCACCGCACGAATAAGCAATTCAGGATTTTTTTGATAGACAAGCCGGCCGACAAATATGACATCAAACTTCTTTGTTTTGAATGGCGTTGCCTCACTAATCATACTCTTGTCAATTCCATTATAAATGACCTCTATGTGTTCTTTACATATACCTTCTTTCACAAGATCTCGTCGGACAATTTCTGATGATGCAATATTAGATAGGGAAAATTTTAAAGTTTGCTTTTCAAAAGCAGCAGCAATAGTGCCAATTATATTACCGTGCATCTCGCTTAAATATTCTTTGCCAAAATGTTGTTGCCAAGTGAATACAAGAGGAGTTCTTTTAAGATAAGATATTAATTTTGCAGCATAGCAGTTAAGAAAAACAAAATGAGCCACATCAATAACATCAAATTTTTTATTTAATAACCAAAAAAAGATATTTATGGAAAAGAATATTTGATTGAAAAAAATATTCCATGTGCCAATGAATGGAAGATCTCTATACTTTGCTATGCCATGGATCCTCATTCCATTTAGTGTAATTGAATCATTTCCACCCCATCTCTTAAACCCGCAAATATGAACATCGTGGCCTTTTTTGGCAAGCCGTTTGTATATTTCATAATTTTGTATTTCTGAACCGCCAACAGTATATGGGAATATGGGGTCTGTAATAAATGCAATTTTCATTTTAAAAATTTCACCTCAATCTTTCTATAACTAAAAATCTTAAATGCCTAAAACCATCTCTAAAAGTTCTTAGTTTTGATTTTCCAATCCTTTTATGGTACACAATCGGGATTTCTTTTATTCTTAGTTTATTTCTTTTTATTCTGACAAGCATTTCTGATGAGAACTCCATTCCTTGTTCTTTTAATTGTAATTTTTTTAATATTTCTTTTCTAAAGCCAATAAAACCTGTGCTTGATTCTGAGACTTTAATATTGAATAATACTCTCAACAATAAATTAATTCCAGGATTCCCAATGTATTGGTGCAAAAAAGGCATGGCTCCTCTTTTTATTTCTCCTTTAAATCTAGAACCAAGAACAACATCATTATTCTGTAAATGAACTAAAAATCTTGGTATTTCATTAAAGTCATATGAATTATCTGGATCTCCTAAAATTAAATAGTCTCCTTTAACATGTTTAAATCCTGAGAGATATGCATTCCCATACCCTTTTTTTAGTTCAAAAATATATTTTATCTTAAATTGCTTTGCTATTTTTGCAGAATTATCTGTACTTCCATTATCTACAACAATAACTTCTCCATCAATTTCATTTTTTTCAAAAACATTTTGTATTTTTTGAATACTTTGTCCTATAGATTCCTCTTCATTAAGACATGGAAGAACAACAGAAACTTTTATCATATTTCTGAAAAATAGAATTGAGATATATAAATATTTCTTTATTAAAGAAATCAAACAATCTTTAATTCTTTGTTAAAATAATCTCTTGAAATTTTTTGTAGCTCAAAAAGCCGCCTTTTGTTTCTTCCTATTAAAGCTGCCTTACTTTGCGATCCTGCTGTCAGAATTATTTCATTATCTTTAACTTCAAGATCCTTAAAGGTAACTGGATTAACAATTGATTCTATAAATTTTTTCACTTCAAGAATCCCCTCAGGATTTGAGATCACCTTTACTCTTTTGTTAAGAATCTCATTTATTTTTCTTATGTTTCTTCCCTTCTCACCTATTGCCCTTGAAACAAGAGTTTTCGGAACGCAGAAAATTATTGCATTATTATACGCAAAACAAAACCTTGTGCTTATTTGTGTGATTTTTCCAAATAAATTCAAATACCTCATATCCTGCATATTAATAGTCCGTGCCATGTTTGTTTATTTTTTTACTTTTTCAATAACTTTCTTTTTTACAGAAGTTTTTTCAGAATCTTTTTTAACTAGAGGTCCTGTAATTTTAACAGTCAATCCAGGAAGGCCTGTTCCTACAGGAACGGGCTGATTCAAAATAATATTTTCAATAACGCTTGACAATTCATCCTTGCTTCCTTTTATAGATGCATTTACAAATTGCTTGTCAGGAGTTTCAAAAGTCGCCCTTGCTAATATGGATGATTTTTGTGCGATAATACCCATTCTTGTGACCCCTTTAACAAGTCCTGTATTTGTCATAGCATCTGAAACAAATTCAAGATGACTCATATCAATATCAAGTCCTTGGGTATTAAGAACTTTTTGAATTTCTTCGATTATTAATTGTCTTGCTGATTCAATTCCAAATATACTTGCCATTTCATGAAGGTCATTTGAAATTGTCCTGTTTTTGTCAACCTCTTTCAAAGGAATTATTTTTTTCAAATTGGTTCCAAGTGTTATAATAACAAAATTCCTGTCTTGCTTTACAACTATAACTTGGCTTATTCCCTTAATTCCCGAAATTATTGTATCTTTAATTTTTTCCTTGAGCTTGTAGATTTCCCTGAAGTTATATTCTGAAGTGTTTATTATTACTGAATTGTCTTTTTCTCTTGTTTTGAATCCAGTTTCATTGAAATGTTCTGTGACTTTTTTGATTGATATATGACTTTGTCTTAGCGCTTGTCTATCGATTTTTATTTCAATATTTTTTTCACTGAAGTTCAAATTTATTTCAGACGCAATTTCTTTAATAGTGACTTCTTTTATTTTTTCAGCAAACACTTTTGCATTTTTTTCATTGTTGTGTTCTCTTGAAAGATAAATCTGCATTTGGGGTGAAGAAGGTTTTTTCCTTGCATCAAAAATTTCAATTAATCTTGGTAAACCTTGAGTAACCTGCATTTCTGAAACTCCTGCAAAATGAAAAGTTCTCAAAACCATTTGTGTTGAAGATTCTCCAAATGACTGCGCTGTAATTATTCCTATTGCCTCACCAGAATCCATTTTTCCATTAAGATGAAGCCGTGAAACATCGAGTCCTCTGCGTCCATATTCAAACTGTATAATATTATTGTTGCTGTCTCTTATTGTCCCATCATATTCTCTTTTCAAATCTTGAATTGCATTTGCAAGTCTTCTGTAAAGATATCCTGATTTAGGAGTTCTAAGGGCAGTATCCATAAGGCTATCACGACCTGTAATCGCTCCAAAGAAAAATTCGTCAGGTCTTAGACCTTTCATAAATGAACTTTTGATAAATCCTCTTGACTCTGGAGACAATTCATTTTTTTCGAAAAAGGGCAATGTTCTTTTATTATATCCAATTTCAATTCTTTTCCCTCCTACAGACTGTTGTCCAACACAACATGCAATTTGTGTTATGTTAAGAATATTTCCTCCGCCTCCTGAGATAATCATATGGTTCACAGGATTATCTTTTGGAAATTCTTTTTTAACCATCTCTCCAACTTTTGTTCTAACTTCATTTAAAGTTTGAAGAATTTTTATTTCTCTTGATTCTTCTTTAGTCTTACCGGGAATTATTTCAGAATTATTTTTACTGTATGTTTCTATTATCTCATCTGTTTTTTTCCTTGCCTTTCTTATTATTTCCTCGCTCTCGTTAATTGCTTTTTCGTTTAAATTTAAATCTTCAAGAGAAATTGTTATTCCTCTATTTGACAAATAATTTATTCCGAGGTTAAATGCATTTCTTATTGTTTTTATTGTCTTGCCTCTTCCAATTAATTTGTCAAGATATTTAATCAACTCTCCATTCTCTTCTCCAAAAAGAGTCTTGTCTATTTTTCCATTTACAATATTTCCATCTTTAATTCTTATTGAATCATTTGAAAAGTTCATCTTAGGTAATATTTCTGAGAAAATTTCCTTTCCTGAAACTGTTTTTTTCGAGATTTGTTTGCCAATTCCTAAATTATAAAGAATTTGATTTGCATATTCTTTTGAAAACTCTCCTAGTCCAAAAAGGTAATTTCCAGTTATGGCATCTTCATCAAGACCTAAAAAATTTGTATTGTTTTTTGGAGAGATTAAATTTTCTTTGACATCTAAAAGAATTCTCGCTTCTGCTTTTGCCTCTTCTGTTTGTGGGGAGTGGATGTTCATTTCATCTCCGTCAAAATCAGCATTGTATGGAAATGTTACTGCTGAAGGTAGTCTGAATGTTTTTCCAGGAAGAATTTTTACGAAATGAGCCATCAAACTTCCCTTGTGAAGACTTGGATGCCTGTTGAACAATACAACATCTCCATCTTGCAAATACCTTTCGACTTGATAACCTGGGGCAAGCTCTTTTATGATTTCATTTTTTAAATCAGGAGTGATTTTCTTTCTTTTTTCATCAGTTCTTATCACATAATTTGCTCCAGGATATTCCTCACCTCTTTCAACAAGCTTTTTCATTTTCTCAAGATTAAGGTCAGTCACTGTTTCAGCAACAGTCACAACTTTTGCAATTTCATAAGGAACTCCAACCTCGTTGATTTCAATTGAAGGGTCTGGGGAAATAACTGTTCTCGCGGAATAATTAACTCTTTTTCCTGCAAGGTTTTTTCTTATTCTTCCTTCCTTACCTTTTATTCTTTCGGTTATTGTTTTTAGAGGTTGTCCACTTCTATGTCTTGCTGGTGGAATCCTTGTGATAGTATTGTCAAAGAAAGTTGTTATATGATATTGAAGCAAATCCCATAAATCAACTATTATAACTTCTGGAGCTCCTGCATTCAGGTTTTCCCAAAGTCTTTGGTTTGCTCTTATAATATCTGAAAGTTTATGTGTTAAATCATCCTCGCTTCGTTCTCCTGATTCAAGAATAATACTTGGTCTTACTGTTACTGACGGAACTAAAAGTAAGGTTATTATAGCCCATTCAGGTCTCGCAGCCTCTGGATCGACACCTACTTTTCTAAGCTCATCACCAGGAATCTTTACGAGGATTTCCCTTATTTCTATAGGAGACAATCTTTTCTTTCCCATGTAAAAACTTGTTGGCTTGTCAATCTTTACTTTTTCTTGGCTTACACTACAATGAGGGCATTTCTTTGAATCTTTTGCTTTTTTTACTCTTTCACTTGGAGTATATTTTTCCAAATCCTTATCATTAAGCATTAATTTTCCACAGTCATGGCAGAAACATCTTAAACCCATCTCAATCAGTGGAACATATTTTAAATGAACTACTGGACGGGCAAGTTCAATTCTTCCAGGATGGCCTAAACATTCTTTTAGTCTTCCTCCACAAGTTCTACACCTTACCCCTGGATCAATTGCTCCTAATCTTAAATCCATTAAGCCTCCATCAACAGGATATCCATCAATATCATATAATTCAGGGGTCACAATTTTTCCAACAGAAATTTTTTTAATCTGTTCAGGATTAAGTAATGAAAAACTTATTTCAGCAACTTTTTTTCTTATTATTCTCATTTTATTCGTATTTATTTTTCAGTTTTAATTTTGAACGAATATGCATACTTTGAAGCTCTTCTAAAAGAAGTTTAAACACATATGATATTTCAACTGATTCAGCATCTTCGCCACCACATAATAGACAAATTATTCTATCTCTTATGTTATCTTCTATGGCGATTGCTCCACAATCAGAGCAAATTTGCAAGACAACCTTATCTGAATCATATCTTTCCTTCAATAACAATGATGCTCCGTGAGCCACCAATGCTTGCTGCTCCATTTCACCCAATCTTAAAGCTCCACCTCTTGAACGGCCTTCTATTGGCTGTCTTGTCAACAAAGCAACTTTTCCAGAAGCCCTTCCATGAATTTTATTCGCAACCATGTACTTTAATTTTAAGTAATATAAATTTCCAATAAAAATTCTCGCCGTCATTCTTTTTCCTGTTACTGCATTATACATTGTTTCTTTTCCATCATATCTAAATCCAAGATTTTCAAGCTGGCCTTCAAGCTCTTTTTTTCCTTCCCCTGAGAAAGGTGTTCCATCCACAATTTCCCCTCTTAAACTGCTGACTTTTCCTGCGAGCAATTCAAGCAAATAACCTACAGTCATTCTACTTGGTAGGCCATGTGGATTGAAAATTACATCTGGTTTTATCCCATTAGAAGTAAATGGAATATCGTTTTCGGGAACAACTGCCCCGATAACTCCTTTTTGCCCATGAGCAGTTGCAAACTTGTCTCCAATCTCTGGAATCCTTGAATCTCTTGTTCTTACTTGAATAATTTTATTGCCCTGAGAATCTTTTGTCACAAAAACAGATTCAACAATTCCTTTTTCTTCTTGTCTCATTGTCACGCTTGACTCTTTTTTTGTTCTTATAGATATTTCTCTCGCTTCAGAAAGGAATTTAGGAGGTGATATCTTCCCAATGAGAACTTCCTCTTCACCCATATTAGCCTCTGGATAAACAATCCCGTCATCTTCTAGGAATCTATAGCTTTCTTCAGTCTTATAACCTGATGTGGCTTTTTCAGGAATTATGATTTCATCTTTTAATCCACCTGCATAATTCATTTCAATTGTTGAATAAGGTCTGAAATAAAAGCTCCTTCCAACTCCTCTGTCTAAACTTCCCTTGTTAAAAACCAAAGCGTCTTTCATGTTGTATCCTTCATGAGTCATTATTGCAACAACTAAATTTTGTCCAGCAGGGTACGCATCCAAAGTATCATAAACAAAACTTCTTACAAGCGGTTTTTGAGGATATTGTAAAACAGAAACATCTGTGTCTAGTCTGCAAAGATAATTCGCAGCATACAATCCTAAGGCTTGCTTCTGTGTTTTACTTCCTCTGTTTAATCTAGAGCTCTGGTCATGATTCCCGTAAGGAACCAATGAAGTTATAACCCCAAGCAAATCCATTGTATCTATTTCAAGATGAGTATTCTCAGGAGTTAATTCTTCCTTGTATAATGAAATTAAAGAATTCTCTTCTTCAGAAGTGTCAATATATTCTATAATTTTTTCTTTTATCAAATCATCCCACTTCATTTCATTTTGCTCTAGCTTAATCAAATGCTCATTTGTCAAACTTGAAACGCCGTTCTTAACAATTATCAAAGGCCTTAATGCCCTTCCAGGTTCTGTAGAAATTAAAACGGTGTTGAAATCAGTATCATTTTTTACATTTAGTTCTAAAGGAAATTCTTGGTCTCTTCTTTTTTCTCTTATTTTTGTTACAAACTCTTGAGGGGAAGTCACGCTTCCAACAAATTTTCCATCAAGAACAACATCTGTTTCAGCGGTTTCTTCTTTGTTAAGTCCTATCTCTTCCAAGTTTTTGATTATTTCATCATGGCTTATCTTTACTCTTGTAGAAATTCTACATAAAATTGAAAGGTTTTTTCTCAACCCAATCTCTGTTCCCTCAGGAGTTTCTATTGGACAGAATTTTCCATAATGAGTTGGGTGTAATGTACGTGCCATGAAATTTTCTTGATCACTTGATAACATGCTTGAAACTCTTTGTAGTTGAGAGATTATTGCAAGATGGTTTGTCTTGTCCATGTTTTGTGTAACTCCAGACCTTTCACCAATCCAGCTTCCTGTTGCGATTGCAGATTCAACCCTATGAGAAAACAAAGTTGACTTAGCAATTGTTCTGATTGAAAACACTTTTTTCCTTTTTGATGCTTTTTGCAATGAGTATTGTAAATCTCTTATAAGGATTCCAAGATTAACTCTAAATAAATTAGCCATCAAGTCTCCAGAAAGTCGGACACGCTTGTTTGCATAATGGTCTTTGTCTGTTTTGAGCTTAGGATTTTCTTTTACAACTAGAAATCTTTTTATCAGTTTACATAATGTTATTGCCTTTTTCATTCTATCTTCTTTTCCAGATCCGATGTGAGGAAGCAAATAAGAATCAACCCTTTGCTTAACTCTATCAAGAATCTCTTTTTTTGTTCCTTGAAGTGATGATAATTCTGCAATATGCATCATCGCATCTTCTGACTTTGCTATATTCACAAACTCGTAAAGGTTCACAATAACACTATCTGTTTCCCTTCCAATATGTTTTGCAATATCTGACTCTTTTACCATGCCCAATGCCTTTAAGATAATCACTGCAGGTATTTCCTTAAATCTGCTAAATGAAATTTCAAATATTCCTTCTTTGCTTTCAGAAATGTTTGTTGGAATCCTGTAAGTTCCTCTTGAAGAAAACATTCTCAAATTTAATTTTCCTTTGTTGTCGTTTTCAATAAAAGGTTGATTTTCTGCTAAGTCTTCGAGCATTACCATGACTCTTTCGTTTCCATTAATAATAAAATATCCGCCTGTATCTAATGGGTCGTTATAGTTTTGGATTAATTCTTCCTTGGAAAGTCCAGAAGTATTGCATGCTTTTGATTTGACCATGACAGGAACTTTTCCAATTTCAACAATTTCAGAGTCAGTGTGCTCGTCCTTTCGAATTGTTATTTCAAGTGTTATTGGTGCAGAATAAGTTAAATTCCTCAACCTTGCCTCATAAGGCATAACTAATGAAGAACTTCCATCGGACTCAACAATCCGTGGCTTCCCGATTTTTATTTTTCCTAAGTTTATTTCAAAATCATCAGGATTAACATTTTGAGCAACATCGTCGACAATTTCCTGCATTCTTTGCTCGAGAAAATTATTAAATGAAACAATATTTGATTCTACTAGAGAATGTTCTGATAAATATTTTTTTACAACGATATGTTTATTCTTTTCCATTTTGATTTTCTTGATTATACAACAACTCTGTAATAAAGAGTTGTTTTCCCTTCGTGAGTTTTTCGCTCTATTTTTATTACATCTCCAACAATACAATTTTCGGGCAAGGCAGAGTCATTTGAAAATATCTTCGGTAATTGTGATTCAGAAATATTTAGCTTTTTCAAAAGTTCATCAGATTCTTTTTTGCTGAGTTTCGAATGTTTAGGTTGTAGGATGTGCATTTTATAGAAATTTAAAAGGAATTTTAACAACTTCTTAATAATGAAAAATAAAAAGTTTTAATTTATAAACCTTTGTGTTAAAAAGGCTTTACACAATAAGTTAAAGTTGCACAAAAAGTAAAATAAAAACAAAAGAAAAAAATTGAAACTATGTGGTAGATTGTGATTTACTACCATCAATAACTTTTAACCTCTTTCTAGCATTTTGCACGCGAATTGCTTTTCCATATCCTCTAAGAGAGGCTAAAGTTTCCATTAGGCCCTCTCCTGCTTCCATTATCCTATAATTTACTTCAGTCATATAGGATTCTCTTTCTTCAGGTGTAGCATGTTCATAAAACTCACAAGCATTTGCGTGCATAAAATCTAAAGCTTTAATTCTAGATAGTCCAAAATCATTTTCTAAAGTGGTTGCAAGATCATGAGGATTACCTATTTTACTAAGCTCATCACTAATTTCTCTTACTCTGGTTCTATATCTTTGAGCAACTTCTGGGTTTACAAGAGATGTAAAAGTAACTGTCCCTCTTGGAAGTCCAGTGTGTTCTCTAGACATATATCTTGAAACATATTTATCAAATATTTTGAGCATACACCCTTAGATTCAAATTAGTTTTTAAACTTTCCTATTGTTACCACTAAAGAATAATTATATACTTAAGAATTTCATCTCGTTTCATTTGACCAAATCAAATGGCCCCGGAGGGATTTGAACCCCCGACACCATGGTTAAAAGCCATGTGCTCTGCCAAGCTGAGCTACGGAGCCAACATATTAATAGAAGTATTATTGAGAATTATTTTATAAACTTTCCTTTAAACAAAATTCTTAAGTTTTTTTTCAAATTCTTCTGAAGGCATTGCACCTATAAACTGTTCAATTTGTTTTCCGTTTTTGAACAAAATGAAATTTGGCAGTGAAACAATGTCAAATTTCTGCGCAAGTTCTTGATTATCTTCTATATTCACTTTTCCAAAATTTATTTTTCCTTTAAATTTTTTTGAAAGTTCATCAATAATGGGAGCCATCATAATACAAGGCATGCACCAATCGGCAGCAAAATCAATTAAAACCAAATCACTTTTGATATGATTCTCAAATTCTTTTTCAGACAATTCAGGAACTTCATCATTATGAGTCATACATTAAAGAATAAATTTTTTATTTATAAAAGTTTCTCTGATTAGTATATTAAATTATATATTTATTTAAAAAAGAATACACCTGGATTATTAAGATGGAATATTATGAAAGTTCTACCCTTGAACATAAAGAATGGTGTGTTCCTTCAACGTTGCAAATGTTATTAAAATCAAGGGGAATTGAAATAAGTCAGTCAGAAATAGCACCCTGTTTTGATCCTGTTATGATTGATTTTTCATTTCAAGGATTTATTTTTAATAATAAATCATTACAAAATCTTCTTAAAAAATTTAATTTAAAATCTGAGTTTAGAAACCCTCACGAGAGCGTTGAATTTTATGAAGAATGTGATCTTTTTTTAAGAGAAGCTGTTAATAGAGGGGATGTCATTTTAGGTTATGACTTACCAAGTATACAAAAAAGAGAAAATGGATTACGAGGACACGTGTCTTTAATTAAAGAATTTGATTTTATTTCCAGAACAATTACAACAATAGATCCAGTATTAGGTGAAAAAAATTTTACATTAGGAGAATTTATAGTAAATATGGACCCTTGGAAAAATAAAAATTATGGGTTTTATGTGGTGGGTGAGTAAAAATATTATATTCTCTCGTAAGTTAAAAAAGAATAAGAAAATTTTTGGTCTTCGCTTCTCTTTTTTTCTTCTTCTAATAAATTCCATTCTTTCCATTTTACACTCGGAAAAAAAGTGTCTCCTTTAAAACTTCCTTGAACTCTCGTGATTTCCATTATATTTACATGAGGTAAAAATAATTCATAGATCTCTCTACCCCCAATAACATAAGAATCTAAATCTTCTGTTAATTCAAATACCTTTTGCATATTTCTTGCAATGTAAATTCTGTTTTGAGGTTTTAGTGAACTAGACAAAACAATATTTTTTCTTTGAGGTAATGGACTGAATTTTTCAGGAAGAGATTCGTAAGTTCTTCTTCCCATAATAACTGGGGGATCTAAAGTTTTTTCTTTAAACCTTTTCATGTCTTCAGGAATATTCCAAGGAACTTGACCATTAATCCCAATAACATTATCATAAGAAATAGCAGCAATTAGAGTTATCATTTTAAACCGCCATAGCTCTTCTTATAGCAGGATGAGGATCATATCCTTTAAGAGAAAAATCATCAATTGTTAATTCATCATAAGGTTTATCAGCGATTAACAATTTTGGTAATCCTTTTGGTTTCCTAGATAATTGTTCAACTATTGCAGTAACATGATCATACCCTTTTGTTTCTTTTCTTTCCGGGGGAGCAGATTCATTTATCCATTCAAAAACCTCCTGGTAATTTTCAAAAAATTCTACCCTATCTATTGCCTCTTTTAACTCTGGAAGATTTTTTCCATACCATTCAGATCTTTCTCCATCTCCACAATAAAAATGAGTATCTCCAAAAGTGTGAATAAATGATCTTGGCTTTAGTCCTGCTTGTTGAGCAACTATTTGTGTAAGCATAGCATAACTAGCAATATTAAATGGGACTCCTAAAAACATGTCGGAACTTCTTTGATATAACTGTAAATCCATTTGCCCTTCTTCATTTCCATTAGATTGAATTAGGAGATGACAAGGTGGTTGACTTATTCTAATATTCTCTCCAGGATTCCAAGCAGTAATAATATTTCTTTTACTAGTTGGTTTTCTTGTAAGTACATCAATAAATTCTTCAAATTGGTCTAGCTTTTTTGGTTCACCATTTTCATCTATGTATCCCCAATGTCTCCATTGACTTCCATAAACAGGTCCAAGGTCCCCCCATCTACTTGCAAATTCAGAGTCTTCTTTTATTCTTTGAACATATTCTTCTTTTGCTTTATGCCAATCATTAGAATATCTTTCTTTTACTCCTTCAAGAAAAATTCCTTCATTCACCATCCCTTTTAAATTATGATCAAATGCATTATCATCCCATATATGAACTTTGTTATCTACAAGATATTTTATATTACTCTTTCCACTCATAAACCATATAAGTTCATGAGCAATTACTTTTTCTCCCATCTTTTTTGTAGTAAGCAAAGGAAATCCTTCTCTAAGATCATATTCATTTTGATATCCAAATAAAGAAATTAATCCCATCCTTTTACTTCCACCTTTAAAATCAGTACGTCCTGATGTAAAAACTTCTCTAGAATGATCTAAATATTGTTTCACCATTTTAATTATAGAAATAAATTTTGTTTTTAAATATAATTACACTCAAGATATTAATTAATCTTTTTTGAAACTTTTTGGAAGAAATGATTTTAAATCACTAAAATCAGTGCTTCTTACCTCCATGTATGATTGTTTTGGAACATCCATCATTCTGTAAACTTCAAATTTTGCTATCTTTTGACCATGTTGTAATGCAATAGGCGAATCTCTTGCCCTAACTTCAAAAACAATGGATGAAGCCACGTTGGGGTTTTTGGGGTCATATCCATGTCCAGCATTGATCAATCCTGCATAATGAGTTCTTGCATCTGCCAATTCAGGAGAGTATTCTGAAATTTCTGCAGCAACTTCAGGAGGAAGCCTAATATGTTCCATTGATTTCACCAATACAAATTCCTCAGGATGAATAATAACTAATTTATCTTTAGAATTTTTTCTTTTTACTTCTTCAAAGAAATCGTTCGGATCATATTCTTCTTCTTTTGAAAGGACAATAGTTTTCTTCCTTCGGTTTGCTTTATATATTAGTAATTTATTTGACAAGTCTGCATGAAAAGTAAATTCTCCTGTTCTGACAACCTCATCTCTTTCTTCATTGTTATATGAAAGTTTTCCTTTTGAGTTTGTTAATATTGGATGATCTCTTAACAACAAATCAAGATCAAATCCTTGTAATGGTTGAGGCTCTCCATTATAAAATCTAACTTGAGGTATTGCTGTTCCTTGATCAATTACTATCGGAAATGTCGTAGCGCATATTTCTGCATAAAGATTTCCATTATGTCCTGCAGGAATATTGTCAAACCTTGACACTTTATCAACTAACCCTCTTGTAGAAATTCCTATTCTTCCTCTTCCTGATTTATTATGCATCCTTGCTGTTACAGTGTTCGGTAATTTCAAGCTTTCGAGTAATTTAACTAAATATGGTTGAGAAGGTTCAAGATAGAAATCTTTTTTTGATGTATTTGAATCATCTACAACATCTGAATTTCCTAATACTTCTTCCACATTTTGAGTTTCTAATGGTAAAAAACTTCCAAGAAGTCTCCATCTTGGAACATCTAATCTTAAATCTAAACTACTTGAATTAATCAATGATTTATCCGCACCAATTATCAACTCTCTTTCTATTAATTCTTTAATTCTCCAATCAGGTAAAACTTCTCCTCTTCCATTCATAAGAATTTATTTACTAATTAGTTTTTAAATAAAATTGTAATAGAAAGATATTGTTAGACTTGAGTTTCTTTTTTTCCCTCTGTTGAAACTCTCCCACCTTGCCACTGTCCTCTGTAACTTAAATAATTCTCAGAGGTGTTAAAAAATAATATATGAACAATTCTTGCACCCATTTCTAACTTAAAATCATTTTTTCCAAAATTACACATACCAAAAGTAAGGCCTCCTTTATATCCTGGGTCTGCAGTAGCTGTAAATAACCCAACACCACATCTTTGTAATGTTGAACGTGGCCTAAATATTGCTGCAATATTATCTGGAAGATTAATTTTTTCAATGGTCTTTACTAAAATATATTCACCTGGCTTTAAGATAATTTCTTTATTTTGACTATATTCTGCAATTGATTCTGTTTCAGGTGTGGATCTTTCTGTTTCACCTAAAAAAGCTTCTCCATCTTTTATCTTGAAGACTTCCCCAATTCTTAAATCAAATCCAGCTCCTTCAGGATTTTCTAATTCCCTCTCGCTTAAATTTTCAACTAATTTATTTTCTCTTACAAGTTTCAAAAGTTCTTTTGTTCCAATCATCTTTCAAATTTTAATTTTCTTTTCTTTATAATATTTATTATTATGTTCAATTACATATCTCCAACAATTGTGAATAATAGTTTGTACGAAAACCAAAATGCAATTATGTAATAAATAAATGTCTTTACTCCGAAAATCATTAGGAGAATGTAAAAGGCAACTCCGAGATCAACTTTGCTCATAACATCATCAAAAAATAAAACTGCTTTTGTTGCGAGATATCCTGCTGAGATTAACAAAAGAACTGTTGCTCCAGAAATCATATCAAAATGTGTCAAGCTTATAACTAGAAATACAAAAATATCCATGGCCATGAAGATCCAAATTAGCATTAAAACTCAATTCCTTTTCTTGCAAAAACGCCTTTATCATAAGGATGTTTTATTTTCTTTACCTCTGAAACATAGTCGGCTTTGTCAAATATTACTTCAGGAATGTTCCGCCCCGTTAAAATAAACTCAGTGTTTTTTGGCTTACTTTCCATAAGCTCTAAAATAATTTCTTCAGAGAAAATTTCCCATTTAATTCCAGGACCGACTTCATCAATCAAAACAACATCATACTCTTCAATATCTTTAATCGCTTCCTTCCAAAATTCTAGGAATTGTTTTTTCAAATCTTCCAGCTCATCAGAATTATAAGTTTTAAAAAAAGGATGCAGCGGCTTGAATTGTAAATATTTGAATCCTGAATTTTCAAAAAAAAACTGCTCTCCTGTATCTCGTTTGAATAATTGGATCACTTTGATATTAAGTCCTCTTCCTAAAGCCCTAACTAACAATCCCATTCCTGCAGAAGTTTTTCCTTTTCCTTCTCCAGTATAAACATGAATTAAACCTAGTTTTTCTTTTTCAACTTCCATTTTAACTACATTTAGAATAACCACAATCAAAGCAAGTCGACTCTGAGCATCCAGAGACCATACCAACATTCGCGCTAAAGCATTTCGGGCAGTGAAGTTTTTCATCAGTTTCTGGCTCTTTGCTTTCTGTATTTTGATCGAAGGTTTTTATTTTTTTTGTTTTTATAAGATGACTCCTTAATGCTTTTGAGATTGCATGAGGTATTGAATCAATTCTATTTTTTCCAAATCCATATGGTTTCTCTGACTTGATTGAATTAAGATGTTTCAAGATTCTTGAAGGATCTCCTCCAAGTTCAAAATATTTTGACAAGACAATTGCCAATGCGCTTGACAAACCAGAAATCTCTGTTCCTGTTGGAGACATGTTTGCAAAAACTTTTGTAGGCCCCTCATTATCATAATTTACATGCAAATGAATCGCACCATGACCTGTTTGAATTAAATAGTAGTCTGACAATTCTTCAAGATTTCTCTTTTTAGTTTTCTTCTTTTCTTTTTCATTCACATTTAAAACTTGAAATTGCTTGCTTCCATCCCTGTAAACAGTAACTCCTTTAGCACCATTTTCATAGGCAAGCAAGTAAACATCTTCAACATCTTTTTCTGTCGCTTCATTTTTTAGGTTCACTGTTTTTGAAACGGCGTTGTCAGTGTATTTCTGAAAGGCGCACTGCATCATCACATGTTCTTTTGGTTTCAGGTCATGAGCTGTTAAAAACAAGTTCTGAATGTCTTCAGGTATTTCACTTATCCCTACAAGAGATTTGTGATTATCATTTATTTTTACATACAATTCTTCTTTATTCAAGCCAAAGTAATTATTTTGTTCCGCAATTTTTTCAAATAAAGGATTTATCTCAAAGAAAGTGTCTTTTTCTTCTGGCTTCTCTCCTTTCTTCAATGCATCAATTCCTGCTGCATTATACCTCACATAAACTACTGCAAAAAATGGCTCTATTCCTGCTCCCTGTAATCCTGCAGTTATTCCAATTGTTCCTGTCGGAGCGATTGTTGTTCTTGCTGAATGTCTTGGGAAAAATTCCTGCTCTCTAAAATATTGGCTTTCCTTGTCGTAAATAGAACCTTTCCATGCAGGGAAAACACCTCTCTTTTCAGCAAGTTCCTCAGAGGCATTCAAGCATGAAACATTAATGAACTTCATAACTTCCTCCGCTTTTCTTAATGCTTCTGAAGAATTATAAGGAATCTTAAGCACAACCAAAGATTCTGCCCATCCCATAATCCCTAAACCAATTCTTCTTGACTTCTTTGCCATTTCTTCAATTTCATGAATTGGATAATTGTTTACATCAATGACATTGTCCAAAAAATGTGTGCAAGTATGGACACATTCTCTTAATTTTTCGTAATCAAAGTCACTGCCATCTTCTTTTACAAATTTTAATAAATTTATTGAACCTAAATTACATGGCTCGTAAGGTAACAAAGGTTGTTCCCCGCAAGGATTTGTAGATTCTATTTCACCTAAATGAGGTGTTGCGTTGCTTCCAGTGTTGTTTATCCTATCGATGATTATTATTCCAGGGTCCCCTGTTTCCCAAGCACCCTTGACCAATTTTTCCAAGACTTCTTTGGCATTAAGTTTTCCAACAACTTCTTTGTTTTTAGGATTAGTTAATTCATATTCTTGATTATTTTTTGCAGCTTGCATAAATTTATCATCAATTGTTACAGAGACATTAAAATTTTCCATCATGCCATGAGTTTTTTTCATATCTATAAATTTGAGAATATCTGGATGAGTATAATGAAGAATTCCCATGTTCGCTCCACGCCTTGTTCCTCCTTGCTTAACTACTTCTGTTGACTTGTCAAACATTTGCATGAAACTTATTGGTCCTGAAGAAACTCCATGAGTTGTTCTAACTGCATCTCCGGAAGGTCTTAATTTTGAAAATGAAAATCCTGTCCCTCCACCACTCTTATGAATTAAAGCCATGTTTTTCACCGATGAGTAAATTCCATCTATTGAATCTTCCACTGGAAGAACATAACATGCACTTAATTGCTGTAAGTCCCTTCCTGCATTCATCAATGTTGGAGAGTTCGGTAGGAATTTAAAACTTGAGAGAAGTTCGTAGAACTTTTCCTCTGCTTCTAAAATGATTTCAGGATTTCTTACATTTATATCTTCTAAATTTTCCAGAAATTTTTTAGAATTAAGACGCATCATTTTATAATCATCAATCCCATCGTGAAGAAGAAACATTTTTCCAACACTTCCTTTTGATTTGTATTCTATTTTTTTGCAATTAACTCCTTCAAAAATATCTCCTCTAGATACTTCCTTAGAATATAATATTTCTGCAAGGGCAATGTTATGACATACATTTCTTAACCAGGATTCAATTGTCGGCGAGTTTTTCAAATACTTGTCTTTAATTACTTTCAATTGATTTATTGTTAAATCCAATTTTGTTAGTTGTTTTAATTCTGTTTCAATCATATTTTATCTCCTTTTTAAAACATCAAAAATATTTTTAGATTTCTGAGTGTTGTCAGAAATATCTTTTGTAATATTTCTAAAGTCTTTAACAT
Source organism: Candidatus Woesearchaeota archaeon (assembly GCA_964342415.1). Classification (GTDB taxonomy): domain Archaea; phylum Nanobdellota; class Nanobdellia; order Pacearchaeales; family GW2011-AR1; genus CAYFFD01. The sequence goes on from CAYFFD010000002.1 coordinate 36,826, forward strand.
CTTGAAAATTCTTATAAACAGACGAGAACCTTATGTATGCAACATTATCAATTTTCTTTATCTTTTTCATAACCACCTCTCCGATAACAGAACTCTTAATTTCCTTTTCCCCCTTTCTTCTCAGCTGTTCCTCAATTTCATTTATCATCTTTTCAATTTTTTCTTTTGAAATAGGGCGCTTTTCAAACGCCTTGTCAATCCCTTTTTCCAATTTCTCTCTAGAGAACTTTTCTCTGCTTTTATCTTTTTTTATGATATAAAGGTCATGTTGAACTATTTTTTCATGAGTTGTGAACCTCTTTTTGCACTTCAAGCACTCTCTCCTTCGCCTTATCCCATGAGGCGATTCCCTTTTATCTGTTACCTTCAATGCTTTATCCCAACAATATGGACATTTCATTTTAATTAATCAAGTATGACCAACTTAAAGGAAGCACAAGATGTTGTATATTATAATTAAATCATCACCATAAATTGTATTTCCAAGAACTTAGAGAATATTTATTATTTAAAGTTTTATAACTATTTTAAAATAAGAATTAAACTTTCCGTTCAAACCACCTAAATTCTTATAAAATAAGTATCTTTTAGATTTTAATGGCAACAAGAGAAGGTGCTCTTAAAATGGCAGAAGAAATAAGAGAAGAAGAAAAGATAAATCCTCTTCTTAAAAAGAGTCTTGGAGAATTAATTAGGGATATGCAAATAATGGTTTCTGAAGACCCAAACGTATTAAGGCCAAGAGAAGAAGTTCCTACAATAAGTTTAGATAGACATGAAAAGTATCAAGAAATTGTTGAAGAATTAGGTAGAAGAGAGAGTAATTACAATTCTTATATAGGACCTCCTAGATTTGATTAGATTTCTTACTTTTCCTTCAAACAATTTTTTTCTTAACACCAGATACTACTTTTGCTTCATCTATAATTTTTCTTAACACTTTCTCAGAAAGATTTGTTTTTCTTTTCAATTCCTTAAAACTATAATCAACTAAACTTCTGGATAATATAATATCTGATTTGTAAAGTTTTAATTTTACAGAATCATTAACTGATTTAAGAATAGTTATAGGGTATAATTTTTTTTCTTCGATTAATTTTCTAAGACTTTCCTTTTCAGGATATTGCCAACTCGTTATTTTCATGTTAACTCCCTTTGCATAAGCAATTGCTTTTCGTGAAAGCCTTGTGTTTGTCGCAAGCCAAGCATAATCAAAATGTTTTTTCAAATCCAGAAACCTCGCATAAGTGTATAATGCAACTTTCAAGTTTGTGTAAATCCCTACAGAATTATGGTATTTGTTTTCAACCATGTAAGTGAAATCTTTTTTAGCAATTATATCAACTTCTTGGCTTATGGATTTTCCCCGAACCATTTTCCCAACCTGCGTTTTGTAACCATAGCTTTTCAAAATCTCTGCGAAAAACTTTTCAAATATAAATCCAGTGGGCCCTAGCCTCATAATCGCCCTTTTCAAATCATATATTTCAGCAATTTCGGGATTTTTAGTTTTTAATAATTTTAAAGCTGTTTCTAAAATCTTTTTTGTAGTTATCCCGTTGTAAACTTTCACCTCAACTTTTTTAACAATTTCCTCAGCAAGTTTTCTTGACGCTCCTGCCCTTAAAAGAGAACGCAATATTCTTTCAGGTTTAAACTCTGCCTTTTCCCCCGACGCTTTTATCACATACATTTTCAATAAATATTTAAACTTTATATTTTTTATAAAGATATGGTATTCACTGGTTTGGAATTGCCTTTAGGCTTTTGGATTATAATTTCAATGCTTGCAATTTGGGAAGGAGTTTGGAAACTTATTGCAATGTGGAAAGCAGTGAAAAAAGATTCTGTTCCATGGTTTATTGTTTTAGCAATATTTAACACAGTTGGAATTTTACCAATTCTTTACATTTATGTTTTTTCTGAGATGAAAACTGGAAAGAGAAAAAGAAAGAAGTAGTTTTTTAATTTCTTAATTCTTAACACCCCAACTCTCCTTCAATTGGACATGTCTTTGATATTAAACCTTCTTTAATTTGTCCTGGTTCTGCTCCAGAAATAACATAATCTTCAACTTTTGTAGTGTTCCATTCATGAGGATGATTCCATAATGTCCAGAAATATCTCCATTCATTCCATCCAACACCAAGCTCTTTTACATAAATGTCATTCTCTGCGAGCATTTTTCCAACTTTTCTTCCAGTCATGCAAGGTATGCTGTAGCAATAAACAATAATCTCTTTATCAGGATTTTTCTCTTCTAATTCTTTAAATGAACTGACGATTCTTTCAACCTCCCCATAGTCTGAATTGTCTTTGTCTTTGTATGCAGGAATACTTACTGCACCAACAATGTGTTCTTCTATATATTCTTCCTCACTTCTTACATCAACTAAAATAAAACTTTCATCTCCTTTTGTCATTGCTTTTCTTAAACCATGAGGGCTAACGAGAACAGCTGTTTCAGTTAGATAAAATTCTTTTATACGTTCTTCATCTGATAAAACTTTTTCTTGAGGATCGTAAGTTTTTAAAACCAAAAAACTTCCCAAACTTCCAAATACAAATCCAAAAATTGCTGCAAAAATTATTAATACATATATTTTTTTCATTCTTGTTGTAGAGTACATCCGCTTTTTTCACTTAGAGTTTCTAAAGGAATAAATCCTTCAATTCTTTCTTTATTACTGAATTCCCATGTAGGATAACCACTTATTCCTGAATCTATACATTCTTTTGTTTGTCCTACGTTATTAGGAAGTGAACATTCTATGTAATTCACAAATTTAAAGGAATTTCCGAATGCTGTTTTTTGATCTTTACAATGAGGACACCAGTATGCTCCGTAAAATTTAATATCTTTTTCTGTTAAACATTTTGAGAAATCATCGTACTGGCCAGGAGAATCATCTTTTAAGAGGATGAATGTTCCCACTAAAATAATTACAACTATTATTCCATAGATTAAGATTTTATTCTTCATTAGAATATTAGGAGAAAGTTTTTATTTAAAAGGTTTGGTGAAACTAGTTTTGGGGGTTTGGGTTAAGTTATTGAAAAATTAATAAGGATTATATAGTCGGCTCAGGAACTTTTGCATAAGCTGTAAGAAACACTGATCTTTCTTTATCCATTATAACTCCTCTTTTATTGTGTATTTAAAGATTATCATATTTAAAAAATTACCTCTTAAAATCCCCCTAACCTAAACCAAACAAGATTATTTTTTCTTCTTTGACATATTCTTCATTCCATGAATCAATCTAAGTTTATATCTACTTCCTAATTTTTTAATCTCTCTTTCTCTTTTCATAGCTATCTTTTTATCTTCATATGTTTCGTAATAAACAAGTCGAACGGACTTTTGTTTTCCAGTATAATGCTTCTTTTTTTCTTTCTTTACATTATTTATATGGGCCTTTAATCTCACACTCGGACTTTTAGAAGTATATCCACAATAATAAGTTATTTTTTCATCCTTATCTTTACATTCCAATAAATAAACATAACATTTCATTTTTTCTCACAAGAATTAATCAATTTTATATCTTTCTTTTTCCCATAGTATAACCTCGAATGGGCGCGGAGGGAATCGAACCCCCAGCTGCCGGGCTGGAGCCAGCAATTTTACCATTAAACTACGCACCCTAAAATCTAAAGAAAAAATATGTTTTAATGCTTTTCTATAAGGTTTTTATATTCTTTTTATTTGTAATTATTATGAAAATCGTGCTTTTAGATACAAACTTTATTATAACATGTGTGAAACAGAAAATTGATTTTTTCGAAGATATAAAATTTATGGGCATGAAAATTTTAATTCCAAAACAAGTTATAAATGAATTAAAAAGAATTGTAAATTCAAAGAAAAAATTGCACAATAGAGAAGATGCTGTTTTATCATTAAAACTTTTGGAAAAAGAAAAAAAGTGTTTTAGAAAAATTGATTTAAGCAAATACGGAAAAAACACAGACAAAATGTTAAAAAACTTTGCTGAAAAAAATTCAGGAATTATCGTGGCAACTCTTGACAAAGAACTAAAGAAAAAAATCAAAAATCAAAAATTAGTAATTAGAGGGAAAAAGAAACTGGAGATTATATGATACGGAAAACCTTAAATATATATTTAATGAACATTTTTCATGGTTAAAAAAAGTTTAGGAGACGAAAGAAATATTTTCTTTCCTGAAGATTTATAAAAAAGTAGATTTTTTGATCTCTTTGGATATATGTTTGAAGAAATGGGTGAAAAATACGATTTTGGGATAAAAAGTCCTGAAAGAAACCGAAAAAGAAAAAGTTCTCTCGAAGTAATAATGCATATCTATAAAAGAAGTGGAAAAACAAATATCTCTTTTGAGATTCCAAGAAGAGGTTTATTATGGGGGATAAAACTTAATAGTCCAAACCCAAGAACCTTGAGTTACAAATTAGGGGTTTTTAGAGAAGTAAGAGAATGTGTAGAATCGTATTTTTCTGAATAACAACTCTGAAAACCTTTTTAAACCAATTTCTATTAATTTTTAAGAACGTTCTATTAAAATGTTTTATTTAACAGAGATTGAGGATTATGTAAGGGTAGAGCCAAAGCTGTTTGGCTTGGCCACTATAGAGGCTGTTGAGCAGCAACTTAGAGAAATTTATACAGAATACTACGACAAGGAAATTGGGAAAGTCGTTTCAGTGATTGAGATTTTGGAAGTTGGTGAAGGGGTAATAATTCCTGGCGACGGAGCAGCGTACTACAATTCAAGATTCAAGTTGTTAACATGGAAACCTGAAATCAACGAGCTTGTCTATGGAACAATTTCAGAAATAGCAAACTTCGGAGCATTCATGGAATTAGGAGTTATGAGAGGAATGATTCACATAAGTCAAACAATGGATGACTTTGTAAGTTTCAGCAAAACCAATTTGCTTGTTGGAAAGTCATCAAAAAGAAGTTTAAAAAAAGGTGACTTATGTTTAGCAAGAGTTGTTGCAATAAGCCATAAAGGTGAAAACCCAAAAATTGGATTGACAATGCGTCAACCAGGATTAGGAAAACTTGAATGGCTTAAAGAAGAGAAAGTGAAAAAAGAAAAGCAAGCGCAAAAAGAATTAAAGGTGGAATTAAAGGTTGTAAAAGGAAAGAAAAAATAAAATGGCAAAACAAAAAGCGTGTAAAATTTGCAAGAGAATTTATGAAGGTGATAAGTGTATTAGTTGTGACTTCAAAGAATCAACAGAAAGTTTTAAGGGAAGAATTGTTATTGTAAATCCTGAAAAATCAGAAGTTGCTCAAAAATTAAACATAAAAGAAAAGGGAAATTTTGCAATTAAAGTGAGATAATTCTAAAAATGGAAAATTTTAAGTTAATAGAAGAAAAAGAAAATCCTTTGTTTAACAGGAAAGAGATTGTGTTTGAATTAAATGCAAAGGTAACTCCAAGCCGTGAAGAAGTTGGAAAATTAATTTTAGAAAAGTTCTCAACCCAAATTGAGAATGTAAAAATAAAAAAAATTCATGGAACGTTTGGTTCAAATAATTTTAATGTTGTTACATTTATTTACAAATCAGAACAGGACAAAAATAATGTAGAGCGAAAGAGAAAAAAAGATGATTTGATAAAACCAAAAGAAGTTGTTGAAGAAAAAACAGAAGAAAAAGTTGAAGAAGTTAAAAGTAGTGAAGAGAATGTTAAACAAGAAAATAAAGAATCATCAAGTGAGGTAGATTCTAAATAATAAAATGGCAAAGAAAAGTTCGAAGGGAATAAAAAAAGGAAAAAAGCCACATAAGAATAAGCCCACAAGCAAGAAATATTTAAAATATAAAATTGAAGGGGGAAAAATTACAAGAGAAAGGTTTTGTCCAAGATGTGGTCCAGGAGTTTTTTTAATGAATTCAAACAATAGATTTTATTGTGGTAAATGCCATTATTCAGAGTTTGGGTCAAAGAATAAAGAAATTGTTCAAGAAGTTAAAGCTTAATAATTACTCTTCTCTCTTTTTTGTCAACACAACCAATTTGTTTGGCATTTTTTTCCATCCCCAGAAAATACCTGATCACCAATAAAAACATAATTTCTTTTTTCTAATTTAGATCTATAAGCACGAGTTTCTTCTTTATCATCATTAGGCACAATTGCTCTAAGTCTAAAACCATCATCCCATAATTCCTGGTAAGCTTCCCTTAATTTTCTTCCACTTTCAGTCTCTGTATATGGGTGTGTCCCAATAGATTCAGCAACTATTGTTTTTCTTGTTACTTCATTCATTTTCTTCTTCAATTAGTTAGCTTTATAAATTTTATTGTGTAGTTATTTTAATATAATCATAACCCTAGGAGATCTTCAAATCAAAAAAGTAGATGACTTGAAGGCTCTCCTGGGAAAAAGAGGTGATAAAGAATACAACCCCTTAAAGTATATAAGTCTTTCGGTTTGTTACCCTTGAATAATGACAGGATGTAATCCGTATTTAGTAGTAATTTATTTATTTGTATTTTTAGGCACTACATTACAACTAAATAATTTATAAAATACAATTCCCCATAGTTAATATGGAAAAAGAGGGAAAAAACACTAAAGAGGTAAAACAAGAGCAAATTCATGACTTGCTTTTTAGCAGAGAAATTGGCTGGCAAGAAATTATTTATGATTTGATTAACACAGAGCAATTAAATCCATGGGACATTAATATAACTACCCTTACAGAAAAATACTTAGAAAAAATTGAAAAACTTGAAGAAGAAAATTATTTTGTTTCAAGCAAAGTTCTCCTGGCTGCTGCGCTTTTGCTAAGAATTAAATCAGAGATTTTGTTAAACCAATATATAAAAAGCATAGATGAAATTCTTTTTGGAAAAAAAGAAGAAGTCAAGAGAAAATTTGAAAGGATAGAGCTTGATGAAGAAATTCCTGAATTGATTCCAAGAAGTCCTCTTCCAAGATTGAAAAAAGTCACATTGAAAGAATTAGTTGATTCATTGAACAAAGCAATAATCACAGAAGGGAGGCGAATTAAAAAAGAAATAGTGAACAAAGACGCTGTTCGCGAGATCTCTATATCTCTGCCAAAAAAAAGATATGTTATTAATGACAAGATAAAAGACCTCTATAAAAAATTAATTGAACATTTTCAGGAAAATAAAGAAGAGAAAAAGATTTCTTTTAAGAAAATTGCGAACGAAAATAAAGATGAAAAAATAATTTCATTTCATTCCTTACTTCACTTAGAACATCAGGAAAAAATTTGGCTTGAACAAGATGAACATTTTGGAGATATTTATATTTGGCTAAAGAAAACTTACCTTCAAGATAATCCTAATCCTCTTTCTGATTTGATGGAAGAATAATACTATACTAAATAATATTCTTTTAAAGTTTAATTAATAGTTATAGAATATGTTAGATGGTTTAGTAATAGAAGAAATGAAAAGTAAAAATGATACACTTGAAGATATCATACTCTTAAAATTAGATATAAAAGATATGGAAGAGAAAGGAATTCCTCAAAAAGGAGATCCAAACTATGAATTCTATGTTCAAATAAAGAATAGATTGGAAGCCTTAGAAACAGCATATGAACATCAGAAGTCTACATCAGCAAGAGTTCGAGAGATTTATGGAGTTCAACCAACCAAACTCTTAACAAAATATCCTACTGAAAATGCCAGTACAGCCGCAATTCCACCAATAAACATTGTCTGAATCGAGGATTTTAATTCATTTTTTTCAGAAACCTTTCCTTTAAACCATCCAACAATTCCTAAAGCAGCAAGTGTTAAAACAGCAGAATAAATAAACTGATTTCTTAAAATGCTTTCAGTTCCACTAACTGCTGCAGCTACAAATGAAAAAAGTGGAATAAATCCTATGACAAAAAATGAAACAAAAGTTACTGACGCGGTTTTCATTGGATTTATCTTTGGACTTTTCACTTTTTTCTGCAAATCATTTCTAGATTTCGTGGAAAGATAATTTGAAACAGCCATAGAAAATCCATCGGCAAACAAATTCGCAAATCCAAGAATCAAGACTATCGACGAACTTAACGAAGCTCCAAGAACTCCTGAAACAATGGCAAAAGTTGTTATCGCCCCGTCTGTTCCGCCATAAACAAATTCTGGCAAATATTTATATTGAAAACCACGAAAACCTCTTTTCATTTTTAGATTAAAATAAGAATGTATTTAAATTTATTCTGTTTAAAAATCACTTATCTACTTAAAGCTTCATCTAATTCACAATAATATCTACAATAACTTATAAAAGTCGGTTGATGTGTTTTTTTTGTAAAATGAAAACCCCTTTCACCTATATTTCCTTCATCTAAAAGATGGTGGCCTGGATTTTGGTCTCTTAATTTAAGATATTTAGTAGATACCATAGATCTAATTTCGGTTGCTGAATCCTCACTATTTGGTATTGCATTACCTAAATCAACAGCATAACTTATTAATGCATTAACCCAATCCCTATCACTAAGATATCTATCATAAAATTCTGGTATGAATCCAATTCCCCCATCTTCATCTAATACAGCTAACTTCAACAAGCCATTATCTGGATCAGCTTCATTTAAAAGAGAATATTGGTCAGTTACTGTCTTTAATTCCTCATCTAAATTTAACATTTTATTTGATGGTAAGTTTATTTTAAAAAAGTTTATATAATAAAAAAGAATATTTCAATGATGAAACTCGCAGTTCTTTTTTCAGGGGGAAAAGATTCAACAATGGCTGCTTATTTAACAAAGAAGCAAGGACATGAATTAACTTGTTTGATTTCAATTATTTCTGAAAACAAAGAGAGTTATATGTTTCATACTCCAAGCATCTCCAAAACTAAATTTCAAGCAAGTGTAATGGATATTCCATTAATTATTAGAAAGAGTAAGGGGAAAAAGGAAGAAGAATTAAAGGATTTAGAGAATGTGATAAAACTTGCAAAAGAGAAATATAAAATTCAAGGCATAACAACAGGGGCTCTCCATTCAGACTATCAAGCTACTAGAATTCAAAGGATCTGTGACAATCTTGGATTAGAATGCTTCAACCCTTTATGGCACAAAAAAGAGTTTGAGTATCTTGAAGAATTAATAAAAAACAAATTCAAGGTTATAATAACAGGCGTTTCCGCATATCCTCTAGACGAAAAATGGCTTGGAAGAGAAATTAACAAAGAATTTATTCAAGATGCTAAAAAACTCCATGAAAAATACAAAATCCATCCTGCTGGAGAAGGAGGAGAATTTGAAACATTTGTTCTTGATTGCCCATTGTTCAAAAAGCCATTAAAGATTATTGATTCAAAAATCTTTGGAGAAAAAAATTCTTGGAGTATGGAAATTGAAGTAGAATAATCATTTCTAAATCTTAATTACCTAATACTCTTATATTCTTTTTCTGCTCCAATTTTAGAAAAAACAATTTGCCAAAGATGAAGATTTCTTGCTCTAAACGCTCCAGCAGAACTTAATAAATAATACTTCCACATTCTATAAAATCTCTCATCATAATTTCCCAATTTTTTTATTTCTTCCCAATTCTTATTAAAATTATTATACCATGCCATTAAAGTTTTATCATAATCTTTTCCAAAATTATGCCAATCTTCCATAATAAATAATCCTTCATATGAATCAACTATCTGGCTTGCAGAAGGAATTTGTCCATTGGGAAAAATATATTTAGTTATCCAAGGATCTGTTACGTTTTTAGATAAATTTCCTCCAATAGTATGTAATAAAAACAAACCATCATCTTTCAAACATTTATCAGCAACTTTCATAAAAGTTCTGTAATTTTTAGAACCAACATGTTCGAACATTCCTATGGAAATAATTGCATCAAATTTTTCATTTTGCTTAACAAGATCTCTGTAATCTTTAAGCCTTATTTCAACACCCAGTCCTTTGCAAAGCTCGCGGGCTAGTTTTGCTTGTTCTTTTGAAATGGTAATTCCTACAACTTTTACTTTGTAATTTTCTGCGGCGTATTTTGCAAAACTTCCCCAACCACAACCAATATCTAAAATTTTCATTCCTGGTTTTAATCCAACTTTTCTACAAATTAAATCCAACTTTGCAACTTGAGCTTGATCTAAATCTTTAGTATTCCTCCAATAACCACAACTATAATTCATTTTTTTGTCAAGCATTCTTTTGTACAATTCATTTCCAGCATCATAATGCTTTTTACCTACTTCATAAGCTCTTGATTTTTTCTGTAAATTGATTATCTTTGCTTTAATTAAAGAAGGAATAAAATATTTCATACCTCTTACTTTTTCATTTAATCTTGATTTTAGAATTTTGTAAAAGAATTCATCTAATTTTCCGCAATCCCAAGAGCCATCCATATAGCTCTCGCCTAAAGCCAAAGAGCCTCCTGACAAAACCCTTGAATAAAATCCTGAATTTTTGACTTGAATATCCCAAGGATTATCCCCATTTATTTTAATGTCTGCCAAAGACAAAATTTCCTGAGCTTTTTGTTTTAAGTTTAACATTAATAATAAAAAAATAAACTTCTTTTAAAGTTTTTCATAAGTCTCTTTCCCTGTTTTCATATCTTTAATCTTAAACTTTTTTTTCTTTATTTCTTCTTTACCAACAAAAATCACTTTGTTAATCTTGTAAGAATTTGCATATTCAAGTGCTTTAGAAGGCTTGCCATAAAACAAAACAGTGTTTTTTCCCTGTTTCCTCATCTTTTGTACAAGGTTTATTGCTTTTTTATCTTGATTTAAGGAGATAATCAAAAATTTTTCTTTTTCTGTTTTTAATTTTGCAACTAAAGACAATCTTTCCAAGCCAAAAGAGATTCCTGTAGATTGAATCGCACTGATTCCTTTAATTTTTGGTTCTTTTTTTTGGTTTCCCTCATATAACCTGTAACTCCCTCCTGCACAAATTGATTCTTTTGTATCTTTTACCCTCACTTCAAATACACTTCCGTTGTAATAACTTAAACCTCTTGCGAGAGAAGGCAAGAAAATCAATTTTACATTGTAAATTTTACATAAATTTTTTAATTCTTCAATATCAGAATATGATTTGTATTTTTTAAAATAATTTTCTGGTTTCTTAATAATTTGGAGAATTTTTTCTGTTTTGTCTTTTTTCAAATTTTTTTTAACTTGTTTTTCAGATAATTTATCAAGTTTGTCAATTTCCCTTAATACTTTTTCTTTATTTCTTATTTTTAATTCATCAAGTATTTCATTCAGCAATTTTCTATTATTAAAATAAATTATAATTTTTATTCCAAGTTTTTCAAAGATTTCATTAGCCAATGCCAAAATTTCTGCTTCATCCTTAATTGTACTTCCTACTATATCAACATCACATTGTGTAAACTGTCTTACTCTATTACTTTGAACAGGCTCATCTCTAAAAACTTCTCCGATTTGATATCTCTTATAAGGAATTTTTTTATTTTTTGCAATCCTTTTCAATTGAAATGTAAACTCGTATCTTAAAGCAAGCTTCCTCTTTCCTTTATCTTTTAATTTAAAGATATCTGAAACAGCTTCATCATTTTGATTTTGTCCTCTAACAAATTCTTCGTATTCAATCATAGGAGTTTCCGCAGGTTCAAAACCATATTTCTCAAAAGTCTCCACTAGGATTTTTTTTATCTCCGTTCTTTTCAAAGCTTCTTCTCCTGTAAAATCATTGAATCCCTTAACTTTTTCTGTTTTCATTTTAGTTTTTTATTCAGTTCAATTACTTTATTTTCAATTCTTTTAATAATCTCATCAATCTTTTTTTCGTTTCCATCAAAATCATCAGGAATTTTCCATTCAACCACTTCTTGTAAATATCTTTTATCATATAAAAAAATATCTTTTGGAACATCATTGGCAACAACCACAATAAGATTTGTATTTTGTAAAAGAGGAACTGTAATTGTTTCAGGTTTTTTGTTTATATTAATTCCAAATTTCTTCGCTAATTTTACTTGTGGAAGATAAAGAGGATAACTTCCTTTGAAAATTCCTGCACTTTTTATTTTTATGTTTTTGTTTTTATTATATTTCTTAAAAAATTGTTCAGCCACTTGGCTTCTAAATCTATTGTACTTACAAACAAATAATATATTTACTTTTTTCATTTTTCAAAAGGGCGGAAGGGGAGAGTTGAACTCCCTTCTTGCGGACCACAACCACATGTCATAACCGTTAGACCACAACCGCCATTATTTAATTTAATTAAAAATAGTATAAAAAAGTTCTTGTTAAAATTAGAGTTCAAACTAGGAAAATCATTAATTGAAATGATGCCGACAATTCCTAGTTTTATTTGTCATATTATTTTCAATGAAAATGTGTTTTTAAGGTTTTAGATATAGAAAACTAGAAAAATTGTAATTTACATTGCTTGTATTAACATACTAGTTTCAATATAGCCTGTATTGTCTTCAAACTCTATTTTCTCTTCATCTTCTATTAAAAACCCGTTCTGAGATTTTATTACTCTTGTTCCTCTACCTAAGGGAGTATCTATTGTTATAAAGTGTTTTGGAGGATAAGGATAATCTGAACATGGATGAAGAAAGATCCTCAAATCAGAAAATTCTCTAAAGTTTCTAACAATCCCCATGTAGTCAACCATATTCTCCCACATATCTGCATTACTTGGTAAGATTAGTAATTTGTCTCCTTCATCATCTTCTTTATCTGTATAATTGTGATTATGGAAAAATCCATAGTAATGATATCTAGATTCTTTAAGTTGTTTTTCCAGGTCCAAAAATTTTTTGGAAGGCGTATACCTAGAATGTTGAGGAGTAGCCCACTCATCTAAAATAAATAAATCCCTTCTATTAGGAGTTCTATAAAGATGTACTCCATGTTCAAAAGGCGGTTGTAAATTTTCAAAAATAAAGACTAAATTATCTTGTGATAACCCAATAGACTGATTACTCTTTATTAAGGATATTTTATTTTCTTTCATATATAAATATTGAAATTAAGTAGCTTTTAAAGATTATAATCAGAATTAATTAAGTTTTATATCTTTTGTAGTTAGATTTTTATCATATCTTATATTCTGGTTGTAGTATTTTTTTAAGATAATCAAAGAACATGTTTTGAAGATCTTCTTCATCTTCAAGGGTTATTTCTAAAACTTCTCTGAAGTCATAAAAAGGAATTCCTCGTTCAGGAAATTCATTACTAATAATAACCTTTCTTTTTTCAAATTCAAAATTAGGGTTTCTTGTTATTATGGTTAAAACTCCTTCTTTTTCAGATTCTGGTTGGTATATTGACATCTCATCCATTCCAAATACTTCATCCATTCCAAAATTCAACTCATAATCTACACAATAAGAACCTATTCTTTTTTGTATCCACAAATAATTAACTCCAGTTTCATAAACATTGTGTTTACAATATTTAGGATCAAGGACAACCGAAGATCTCTCTTCAAGTGAAGAATCTCTCTTAGATAAACTTGCAGAAGGAAAAAGTACTATTGCTAGTGCGACTAAACCAATTTCTATTTTGTTAGTCTTCATAATAAAATAAAGAAAAACAATCTGTTTTATAGTTTTCCAATTTAACCAAAATCCTAATTTATTAAGAACTGAAAGAAGTTGTTGTTGAACACAATTGCTCGTTTCCAGAGGAATCACTAAAGTAAACCGCAACCTCAACCTTGTTTGCATTTTCTATTCCTGTTGTAATGCTTGACTCTGTTTTTGCTGACAAAAGACCAATATTTCCTGAGACATCTTTGACGAAATTTGTTTCTCCCAAGTCATTAGTAAAGATTAATTTTATTCCTGCGATTTCATCTCCTCCTGCTCTTCTTTCAACAGTAACATCACAGACTCCCGGTGTTGTACATGTTAATTTTGTTGCCCTTACATCAACCTCCAAACATCTTGTTCCTAAATTAATCTTACCTTCTCCGCTTTCAACAACATCTCTTACAACGAAGAATATAATTCCCATTGCAACCATAACAAGAACAATCATAAGTAATGAGACTACAATATTCGAAATACCTTTTTTATCCCCCCTCATTATGTTTATATAAAAAGATAGTATATAAATATTTCTCTATGTTAAAACAATGTTTTCATTTGTTGAAAGAATCAAGAAGCAAAAAAAATTCTTTCTTGTCAATTACCTTGTCTGATTCAGAAAGGCCAATCTGCTCTGCGAATTTCCAAAATGCATCTGGTTTGTAGCCCTGTTTTTTTAGAGAGGCAAGTGTCGGAAGCTTCTTATCATTCCATCCAGAATATTTTCCTTCCTTAATTCCTTGCTTGAATTTCCTTGTAGATAGATCCATGTCTTTGAACTTAAACATTCCAAGAAAACCAGTCCAAGGCAGTTTTTTCCCAAGAGTTTTGTAAATCATCTCTTGCCTTTTTGCATTGTCCATATGATCTTTTGCCCTTATGATATGAGTTATTTTCATTTCAATGTCATCGACTGTAACAGCAAGATTCATCAAAGGCCAAACTCTGTATTTGCTTTTTTGCAAATAATGTTTTTTTGTATTTATTCTTGCCAAAGGGAAATCGCGCATTGCAGGATTTTTATCTTTCATATTTGACTTAAATCTTAAAACGGATTCACCTTGTTTGAAATTATTTTTTGAATCAAAAGAAAGCATTTTTTTCCATCTTTCTAAATTTTCCTTAACATTATGATTTCTACAAGGACAATTAGTTTTAGTTTTCACATATTCCTCAAAAGCTTTCTGCGAGCATGTGCAAACGTAAACAGCTTTTTTTCTAAGAAGTTTTTCAGTATATTTGTAATAAAGATTCATCCTAGAGGATTGTATCACAATTTCAGCGGCGTTTTCAAAAAGCCATTTTGAATCTTTCTCAATCATCTTGTAGGATAAAGGATAAATATTTTCTGGGTTTGTGTCCTCTATTCTCACATAAAATTTTCCGCGATATTTTTTTACATAAAGGTATGACAAGCTTGCAGTCATTGCATGTCCCATATGTAAAGGTCCTGAAGCGCTAGGCGCAAAGCGCATGATAACCTTTTTTCTCTTAACATTAGGAAGCTCTTCCAAACCCTCGCGCGTTTTCCTCTCAGAAACTTTATCTTTCAAGTTTTCAAATTCTTTTTTTTGTTTCTCAATTGAAAGAGAATTAACTTCTTTAACAATTTCCAAAACCTTTTTTGAATATTTTTTTACTTCGCTTTTTTTCAGACCTTCATTGAAAAGAGAAGAAATTACACTTCCAACTTTTGCTTTTCCATCATAAGAAACTGCATTTTTTAGTGCATATGCATGTGCCTTTTTTTCCAAGTTTTTCATCTTACTTCAAAGGCAAATAAGGTTTAATTGCTTTCCTTAATTGAGGATAAGTCCATTTTTTATTGAACTCTACTCTATCCATTTTCTTAAGACTAGGATTTTTATTTATAATCTCAGGGAACTTTTTAATCAAAACTCCTAAAGAACCAGTAACATCAAAAACAATTATTTTTTTACCTTTTATATTATAATGCTCTTTTAATAATGGTTTGTGTTTTTTTCTTACAACAATAATTACATCTGCCCAATCAACATCTTCTTGATTAAAAGGATTTCTTAAAATTAACTTGGGTATTTTCCCATCACCAATCCCTCCATATTTTGTTCTGTATCCTTTATTTCTTAAATAAGATGCAAGATATTTACTTCGATTCAAACCCATAGTACAAACAGCTAAAACTTTTGGTTTTCTCTTCATCCTCTAAAAACAGAAACAAGATTAATAAATTATTCGCTAAAGAAAATTATATAAATTAAAAATTCTAATTGTCAAAATGAAAGAGGGGAAATCAATCAGCTTAGTTACAGGAGCTTCTTCTGGTTTGGGAAAAGCTTTGGCAGAATTACTTTGTGAAAAAGGGCATAAAGTTTATGTCACAGCAAGAAGAAAGAATCTTCTTGAACAATTGAAAAAAGATTGTGAAAAGTTAGAGGGGGAGATAAAAATAATTTCAGGGGATTTGTCTGACTCAAAATTTAGGGAAAAATTAATTTTAGAAATATTAAAAACAGAGAGAAAAATTGACTACTTATTCAATAATGCAGGATTCGGAAAGGCTGTTTTGTTTGAAAAACAAGATCCTGATGAAATAAAAAAAATGTTTGAAGTTAATCTTATTACATATACCCACTTAGTAAGGCTTGTTCTGCCCTCAATGAAAAAAGCAAACAAGGGAAGAATAATTAATATTGGCTCGGTGGTTGCGTTCACCCCTTTGCCTTATTTCAGCATTTATAACTCGACAAAATCTGCCGTTTATGGATTTAATCGCTCGTTAAGATATGAATTTGTGAATACAAACGTAACAACAACAGTAGTATTGCCTGCGCGAATGAAAACAGATTTTGCAAAAACGGCTTTTCATTGTGATGATAATGAAACAAAACGAATGTGTGTTGAAAGATTCAATAAAATCGCGGGAGACCCTAGGGATGTTGCAAAACAAGTAATAAAAAATATGGGCAAGGGCAAAGAAGTTATAACTCCTACTTTCAAGGCAAAATTATGGTATTTTATGAGATATTTTGGATTTGTTGTTGATTTTAGCGTGAAACATTTCTTAGCACCTAAACAATTAGAAGAACTTAAAAAAATGGGAGTTACTTAAAACAAACATCACAATTTCTTGGAATGTTCTTATCCTGATTTCTGTGCAAGTCACAGATAACTTTTGACTTTCTGAATAAAACACACAAGTCATACAAATTTTTCATCAGAGTTTCAGGGTTTTTAATTATCTTATCAGCAAATTTTTTTATTTGTTCTGTTTCTTTTTTTGAGAACAATATTCTTCCGCCACGTTTTGAATTCAAGTATTGAGAAATCGCAGCCCCTGTAATTCCAAGAATTTCAGCAGACTTTTTCTGGCTTAAATTATAATCTTTGATAAAAATCTTCACAAGCTCTCTTCTTAATGCAGGAATCAAATACCAAACTTCGATTTCCTGAGGCATAACTTTTGACATATAAAATAAAAAGTTAAAGGGTATTTAAGATTTTTTAATATCAAAAGCTTTAAAAAAACTTAACTATAGTTAAGTAAATGAATAAAGATTCTCAAATTCAAATAACAAGAAATACACTTGATAGTTTTAATAAGGAAAATCTGAAATTTAAATCTCCAAAAGGCTTGAGTGAAGATGTTGTAAGACAGATTTCTCTTGACAAAAATGAGCCAGACTGGATGTTAAATAAAAGACTGAAGGCTTTGGAAGTCTTCAACAAAAAGTCAATGCCTTCTTTTGGTCCTGATTTATCTGATTTGGACTTAAGCGAAATTTATTTTTACATGAAACCAAATGCTAAAAAAAATTCCAGAAACTGGAAAGATGTTCCTGAAGACATAAGAAGAACTTATGAAAAGCTTGGAATTCCTGAAGCTGAAAAAAAATCTCTTGCAGGTGTCGGAGCCCAGTATGAAAGCGAAGTTGTTTACCATAAGCTGAAAAAAAATCTAGAAAAAAAAGGTGTTGTTTTTCTTGACATGGACGTTGCAGTAAAAGAATATCCTGAGCTTGTAAAAAAATACTTCATGACAAACTGCATTGCTCCCACATTACATAAATTTACAGCTTTACACGCAGCTGTTTGGAGTGGAGGAACTTTCATTTATGTTCCAAAAAATGTTAAGGTTGAACTTCCCTTGCAAGCATATTTTAGAATGAATGCAAAAAGCGGAGGACAGTTTGAACATACTCTAATAATTGCTGATGAAAACTCAGAGGTTCATTATATTGAGGGTTGTAGTGCGCCCTTATACACTGAAAATTCTTTACACGTCGGCTGCGTTGAAATCCATGTTTTAAAAAATGCAAAAGTCCGTTATTCAAGCATTGAAAACTGGAGCAAAAACACCTACAACTTAAACACCAAAAGAGCTATTGTTCAAGAAAACGGAACAATGGAATGGGTGAATGGAAACTTGGGATCAAAGGTTACGATGCTTTATCCTTGTAGTGTCTTAATTGGTAAAAATGCAAAAACAGATTACATTGGAATTGCGTATGCAGGAGAAGGACAATATCAAGATACAGGTTGTAGAGTTTATCATCTAGCTGAAAATACATCCTCACATGTAATAAGCAAAGGTATCAGCAAAGACGGAGGAACAAGTTCCTATAGAGGATTAGTTAATATAAAAAATGGTTCTACGAATTCTAAGTCAAACGTTCAGTGTGATGGTTTAATTCTTGATAACAAAAGTAAAGCACTTACATTACCAGCCATGGAAGTCTATGAAAGCAATGTAGAAGTTTCACATGAAGCAGTCGTCGGAAAAATTCAAGGAGAACAACTTTTTTATTTAATGTCCCGTGGTTTAAACGAAAAAGTGGCAATAAAAATAATTGTCTCAGGTTTTATCGAACCAGTTGTAAAAGAACTCCCCTTGGAATATGCAGTTGAATTAAACAAACTTATTGAACTCGAAATAGAAGATTCTATAATTTAAAATGATAAGTAACAAAACTTCAAAAAAGTTAAAGAAAGATTTTCCTATTTTTAAAAACAATAAAAATTTAATTTATTTAGATAATGCTTCTACAACTCAAAAGCCAAAACAAGTTATTAAATCAATTAGTGATTTTTATGAAAATTCTAATGCAAATATTCATAGAGGAATTTATAAGTTAAGTCAAAGAGCGACAAAAAAATATGAGGAATCAAAAAATGTTGTTGCTGAATTTATTAATGCATCTAAAGATGAAATAATTTTCACACGCAGTTCAACAGAAGGAATTAATTTTTTATCTTACACATTGCCCTCTATTTTACCAAAAGAAAAAAATGAAATTGTTCTTACAGAAATGGAGCATCATAGCAATTTAGTTCCATGGCAGCAATTAGCTCGCAGAAAAAAAATGAAATTAAAATTTATTAAAATGAAAGATGACTTTACTCTTGACATTAAAGATGCAAAAAAGAAAATCACAAATAAAACTGCAATTTTATCTGTTGTACATGTTTCAAATACTCTTGGAACCATAAATCCTGTTAAAGAATTAATCGCAATTGCAAAAAAGAAAAATGTCTTGACTATTTTAGACGCAGCACAAAGCGTCCCTCACATGAAAGTTGATGTAAAAAAACTTGGTTGTGATTTCTTGGTTTTTTCTGGACACAAAATGCTCGCTCCCTTAGGAATTGGAGTTATTTATGGAAAAAAATCTTTACTTGAAAAATTAAAACCATTTAACTTTGGAGGAGACATGATAAAAAAAGTTTCACTGCAAGATGCAGAATGGAATAAAATTCCAGAAAAGTTTGAAGCGGGAACTCAAAACATTGCGGGAGCAATTGGATTAATAGAAGCAATCAAATATTTAAAAAAAATTGGAATTGAAAATATTGAAAAAAGAGAAAAAGAATTAATGAAATATTTAATTAAAAAAATAAAGGAAGTTAATGATATAGAAATCTACAATCCAAAAAATATTTCAGGAATTTTATCATTTAACCTTAAAGGAGTTCATTCTCATGATGTCGCTTCTCTATTAGATGATCATGAAATTGCAGTAAGAGCGGGGCACCATTGCACAATGCCTTTAATGAAAAAACTTAAAGTTCCAGGAACAGCGCGGATAAGTTTTTGTTTTTACAATACTTTTGAAGAAATTGACAAATTAGTAAAAGCTTTAAAAAAAATAAATGAGAAGTTTAATAATTAAAATGACAGAATCATTGTATCTTACAAACAGTTACCTTAAAGAATGGGAAGCAGAAGTTGTAGAGATTAATAATGGAAAGTTTGTTGTTTTAGATAAAACAGCTTTTTATCCAAATAGTGGAGGACAACCGCATGATGAAGGAATTATTTTAAGGGAAAGCGATGGAATTGAGTTTAGAGTAATTTATGTTGGAAAGTTTAATGATAAGGTAAGTCATGAATTAGATAAAGAAGGATTAAAAGTTGGAGATAAAGTAAAATGTGTAATTGATTGGAATAGAAGATATCAGTTAATGAAATCTCATACAGCTACACATGTTCTTAGCGAAGTTATATTCAGAGAAGCTAATGCGTTAGTTACTGGAGGTCAACTTGGATTGGATAAATGCAGAATGGATTTCTCAATTAATAATTATGACTTAGAAAAAATAAAAAAATATGTTGAAGAAGCTAATGAAATTATAAAAAAAGATTTATCTGTGAGTGTTGAATTCCTTCCTAGAGAAGAGGCAATGAAAATTTCACAAGTTTCCAAGTTGGCTAAAGGTTTGCCTGAATCAATTAAAGAAGTAAGAATTGTGAATATAGGTGACTTTGATGTTCAAGGAGATGGAGGAACACATATTAATTCAACTAGTGAAATAGAAAAAATTGAATTCATTAAATGTGACAATCGAGGTAAAAATAATAGGAGAATCTATTATAAAGTAAAATGACCACACATAATAGATTATCTGAAAAAATGTACCGCGAACACATCTTAGAGCTGTACAAAAATCCAAGCAATTTTGGAGAATTGCCTAATCCTACAAATCAACATACAGAAATTAATTCTTATTGTGGTGATGAGATAACTGTCCAGTTGATAGTAAAAAATGGAAAAATTGAAGATGTTAAATTTAATGGAAGTGGTTGCGTGATAAGCATGGTTTCTTCTTCTTTGCTTACAGATAAAATTAAAGGAATGAAAATCAAAGATGTTAAAAAATTTAACAAAGGAGACATTCTTAAACTTCTAAAAATTTCCGTAAACCCTTCAAGATTGAAGTGTGTATTGCTTCCTTTAGATGCTACAAAAGGAGCTTTGAAATGAAATGATTGAAATAAAAAATCTTCATGTGGAATCTGAAGGGGAAAATATTTTGGAAGAGATTAATTTAAAATTCGAGAAAGGTAAAGTTTATGTCCTTATGGGTCCTAATGGTTCTGGCAAAAGCACTTTAGCAAATGTTATTATGGGGAATCCAAAATACAAAATAACTTCTGGAGAAATTCTCTTTAATGAGAAAGAGATAACAAATCTTTCAACAAATGACCGGGCAAAAAAAGGTATCTTTCTTTCATTTCAATCTCCCACTGAAATTTCAGGAGTTACTATTTCAAATTTTTTAAGACAAGCTTATAATTCTCTTAAAGAAAATAAAATTTCTTTTTTAGATTTCCAAAAATTATTAGGAAAAAAAGCAGAAGACTTGGGTATTGACAAAAAATTTCTAGAAAGATACTTGAACGAAAGTTTTTCAGGAGGAGAGAAAAAGAAAATGGAAATTTTGCAAATGCTTGTTCTGGATCCAAGTTTTGTTATTCTTGATGAAACTGATTCTGGTTTAGATATTGATTCTTTAAAAAAAATTTCAGAAGGAATTAAAAATTTTATGAATGACAAAAAATGTATTTTAATAATAACTCATTACAGAAAAATACTTGATTATATAAAACCAGATAAAGTTTTTGTTATGTTTAATGGGAAAATTGTCATTGAAGGGAAAAAAGAAATTATAGATAATATAGAGAGAAAAGGTTATGGATTGATAAAAAATTTAAAATGAATGTGAAAATATTTAAATCTAAAGTTTTGGAGGTAAAATACATTTCTCATAATGTGAAATATTTAAAGTTCGCTGTTCCAAAGAAGTTTGAATTTAAACCAGGACAATATTTGTCTTTAAGTTATTATTCGAATGGGGAAAAATTCAGAAACCCTTATTCAATTGCCTCTCCACCTAATGATAAAAAATTTGTTGAATTTTCTATTAAGTTATCTAAAAATAGTGATTCTTCAAATTTTATCAAGAATTTAAAAAAAGGAGATAGTGTTGAATTTTTAGGTCCTTCTGGGAAATTTACTATAGATAAAAATTCAGAGAAAAAAGACTTGGTTTTTATTTCAGTTGGAACAGGAATAACTCCTTTAATGAGCATGATCTCGTATCTTTTAAAAAAAGGATTCAAGAATAAAATAACTTTACTGAAAGGTTTTAGAGATGAAAATGAAATTTTATATGAAAAAGAATTTTCTCAATTACAAAAAAAATATAAAAATTTTAGGTTTTATAATGTTCTAAGCAGGCCTAAAAACAAAAACTTTAAATGCAAAGGTTATGTTCAGAATTTTTTAGATAAATATATTCTGAAAAATTTTCAAGGAGACTTTTACATTTGTGGTTTAAATGAAATGGTTGAAAGTGTAACAAAAAAATTAAAGAAAAAAGGAATTAACAAGAATAAAATATTTTTTGAAAAATACAATTAAAGATTATGCCAATTCAGCTTCAATAATTTGTTGGAATGAAGCGAAAGGATATGCTCCTTTTAGAGGAATACCTTCACTTGCTCCACTCTTCATTATTAAAAAGCCAGGTGTCCCTCCAAATCCAGCAGATTGAGCGTCTGCCGCATCTTTTAGAACTTCGCTTCTGAATTTACCAGAATCCAAACAACTATCAATATTGTATCCTAATTGTTGTGCCCATGCTTTTAAGTTTGATGTGCTTAAAAGTTGTTGATTTGTAAATATTAAATCATGATATTCAAAATAGGCTTCGTCATTTCCTGCAGCATCTCTTAAACATTCTGCAGCTTCTGCAGCTGGCTGTGCCATAGGATGTATATTTGTCAAAGGAAAATCTCTGAAAACAAGTTTAACCTTTCCTGTATCAATATATTCTGATTTTAGTAAAGGAAGGGTTTCAGTATAATGTCTTCCACAATAAGGACACTCATAATCACTGAACTCTATTATTGTTACAGGAGCATTAGGATCTCCAATAAAAGCATCATCATCAATACTTGCACTAATTTTTCCAGCAGGTTGTGTTGGCGCATTTGGATCTTGAACAGCGCTTCCTGTTATAGTTCCCCCAGTTACTCCTCCATTACCTGTAAATAAAAAAAGTCCTCCAATAACAACTACTGCAACTAGAGCGAACGTAGAATACTTCCACAAATCATCTTTTCTTATTGTTATTGTTTTTTCTTCATCCATTTTATTATTTCATACATGTTCAAATTGCTTTAAAAAGTTTTTTGTTTTATTTTTTAGAAGGTATCTCACAAACAATTCCTTTGTTTATGTCTCCTGTTATTTTATATGTTGAAAATGAAAGAATTCCAATTGCAAGTAAGGATAACTCCAAACCTTCAAATGGAAGAGAAGACAATACAGCGGCGCTGATTCCAAAAACAGAAAGTAAGCCAACTCCGCATGCTATACATCCTGGTGCTAAAATTCCAAGAAAAATTCCTGTTGTTCCAAAAAAACCAAATGTTTTTCCTGAACTAGATTTTATCATTTTTGTTTTATATAAAATAAGACTAAACAACATTCCTAAAAGAACACTAATTAATAAGAGACTTATGAAAGAATGGAGAAATATAGTTTCTTTAAATCCTATAAAAAAACTTGGAAATAATTTTATAATTCCTATAAACCCAAATTGAATATAAAAAGAAACTAAAGAATTATAACTTGCAATAAAAACGTTAAATGAATAAAAAATTAAAGCAATAATAATCATCAAGAAGACATATCTCCAATTACTGAAGACTTGCTTCCATACTGAAAAAAATTCTTTTGTTTTCATTAGAATTTAATAGAAATTAAATATATCAAAAATTTTTACTATTTAAAATTTGTGAAAGATAAATTTAATTCAACTAAAAGATTTAGAATTAAGAATAGAAAATTGTTTATAATTTTTTAGAATTACCTGCTTCTTAAGGCATTATGAATTGAAATATCTATCATAGCCCTTTCTCTTTCTTCCATTAATTGATAGTAATTAAAGCGAATCAACTTTTCTTCCCTATCAATATGTGTTGAAGCATATTCTCTGTCAAAAACAGGTTCTTGATAAGATGTTCACAGATAAGGAGAACTCAATGGTTTTTTCCTCATATGTTGTTCAACCAACTTAAAAGAAAATTTTAAATCATCTCCCCAATCTTTCTTTTCTATTATTTCTTTAATAGTCTTATTATGAACACCAGGGGAATTATCAACTATCCAGATTCCGTTTTCATTTTTAACATATTTATGAGATTCTGTTGAACTAATTTTACCATCTTCTCTAATTAATGCAGCATATCCTTGGAAAGAAGGTTTTCCTATATCATCTTTAAAAAGATATCCTTGACATTTAATAAATTAGTAAAGTATCTTTTTAAAAATTATCGTTCTGGAATGACCAAAAAGCTTATAAAAAATTTCACTATTGTTAATTTATGGCACATGAACTTCTTGAATTACCATATTCTTATGATGCGCTTGAACCTTATATAGATAAGGATACAATGAAAATTCATCATGACAAACATCATAAAAGTTATGTTGACAAATTGAATCAGGCTCTTGAAGGACATGAAGAATTGCAGACGAAGACAGCCGAGGAATTATTGAAAAATCTTGATTCTATTTCTGAACAAATTAAGACTGTTGTAAAAAATAATGCAGGAGGACATTTAAATCATTCTTTCTTTTGGGAAATTATGAAAAAAGATATTCAACCAAGCGGAGAAATTCTTGAAGTAATAAAAAGAGACTTTGAAAGTTATGATAATTTTGTTGAGCAATTTAAACTTTCCGCGGTTAGCCAATTCGGAAGTGGCTGGGCATGGCTTGTTCTAAATCCTCAAGGAAATAAACTTGAAATAGTTAAAACGCGAGATCACGAAACTCCAATAACAGAAAATAAAATTCCGCTGCTTGTTGTAGATGTTTGGGAGCATGCCTATTACTTGAAATACCAAAACAAAAGACCAGAATATGTTGATGCTTTTATTAAAGTTATCAATTGGGAAAAAGTAAATGAGAATTATTCGAAAGCTACAAAATAAAATGTTAGAAAGATTTATCTCTGTTCAAGACATGATTGCAATAGCAATTATTGTTGGAGTAATAATTAAAATAATCCAATTTAAAAATAAATGGTGAAAAGTCAGTGAGAATTATTTGAAAGCTATAAATTAACTTACTACTTTTTTTTCTAAACTCCTCTTTTTAGAGGGTTCTCTAAAAGCACCAAGAGATTCATTTTTTTTAAAGATATAGTTTATAGGCTTTACTATTAAAAAATCAAATACTCCTCCAACTACATTACAATAAGTTTCTAATACCCTATTAGTATATGTTCCGTCTGCCATTTTATCTCTTTCAGAAATTTATTGTTTATAAATCTTCCTCTTGTTACCATTACATAGTTAACGTTAAGCAACATAGAAAAACTTTTAAAATTCTTTATTATTTTATTGACATGGAAAATCGAGCACAAGAAAAATCTCTTATAACAAAAGATTCACCATTGTCAGAAATTCTTGAGAGATATCCTAATACGGCTGTAATTTTAACAGGTTATGGGTTGCATTGCGTCGGCTGTCATTTTTCGCAATTTGATACTCTTAAATCAGCAATAGAAATTCATGGAATGGATCAAGAAACTTTTGATCTAATGTTAAAAGATTTAAACATAATTGCTAAAGAAAGTAAAAACAATTAGTCCTTATTTCTTAAAACATGAATAATTGCAATTATTAATACAACAAGGATAAATCCTGGTATTTGATATGATAAAGGAATTGTCCCAAGATATGAAAATGCAAAAGTAAATGGAATTATTCCTATTAAAGTTGCCAATACATAAGTCTTGAAATCAACTTTACTAAATAATCCTAAAGCATAACTCAAAATATCTATAGGAATTATCATTCTTAATAAAACAATGTCTATGAACAGATTTTCTTTTGGAATTTTTGATTCAAATTTGTTTATTTTTTCTAGAGAAACAAATTTTTTTATCAAGGGAACTCCGTATCTTCTTGAAATAAAAAAAACAATAATAGAACCCAAAGTCCAACCAATTATGTGAATAATTCCAGAATAAAACCAACCCCATAAATTTGAAGCAATTGGAACAAGAGGCATCATGCTTATCGGAGCAATAACAATTGCAATAATTGAAATTAAAATATAAATCAGAATTCCAATAAAATCATTTCCAATAAAACTTTTGATAACTTCAATATTTTCTCTAACAAAATAAGAAGACAAAATAAATAACAAAACAATAATTAAAATTCCAAAAAAAGCTTTAGTTTTTTCTGAAAACATTATTAAGAAAAAGAAAAATAGTTTATATAGTTTTTAGAATAGTCAAGAAGTTTTAGAACTATCAAGACACTCTTCTCGTCTTCTTCTATATGATAAAAATGCAGGTATTACACTAAGAGATATTAGTCCCACTCCTCCAAGCGTTAAAGCATATTCTATACTTTCTATATTTTTCACCTCAGATTCATAACTCTCTTTTGTTTCAGCAAAATTAGGAGTTTGCATTACCTCATATCTCTTAGCTTCTAATCTTTTAGCACGAGCAATAAGTTCAGCACTTCTTGATTCTAAATCTCTTGAATTTATTTGTAAAATTTTATCAAATTCTTTTTCTAAATAATAATAGTTTTCTAAAACAGGGGGCATAACAGGGTTGACTATATCACTATAACTTATTCCGCCTAATGCTATCACTCCTCCTCCTAAAATACATCCATGTGTTATTCTAGAAAACCACTTTATTGCACTTGATTCCCTTATAGAATCCTTAAGATGAGAATGGTAAGAATCAACTTCCATATAATTTCTTAAAATTTCAACTTTATAAAAATTTCTATACAATACCCATCTCTAAAATTTCTTCCCATGATTTAACGTTTAAAGCCACGAGAGCTTCCTTGAATGTTAAAATTGGTTTTTCATATTTTGCAAAATCATCAATTGCAATTCTTGGACATGCTAATTCAATGAATGCATCAATGTTGTAAAAATTCATAAGCTTATCAGGAGTGAGTTCAGACATTGTTATAAGAATAGGATTTTTCCCTTGCTCTTTTAATTTATTCAACAAGAATTTTGGTTCTCCAAATTTTTGCCCTGGCTTGATTTCAATTATCACCCCCACAGTTTCCGCTTCTCTAAGTTTTTCAATTGAAATTGCCCTTTGCTTCAAAATTTTATCCCTTAACTTTTCCATACTTTTTACTTCATCATTATAAACATCAATTAAGATAACTGGTTTCTCAATGTTTAACGTGGCTCCAAGAGAATGAAAATTATTCCCTATTACAACAAAAGCATCAACTTGTTTTTCTATTGATTTCAATCCGGTGTATTGGCAGCCGACAACATGTCCTTCATATTCAACCAATCCTTTTTTCTTAGAAAGAATTATTTTTTTTCCATTATCTTCATAGAATTTTTTTATGTTCTCAACATCATGTCTATGTTGAATTGAATAACTTAAACCAAGAGTTTTGAATTTCTCAAGTTCTTTCAAGGATTTTTCTAAGATTGGTTTCAAGTCTAATTCATCCCTAACTTCAATGTACAAAACAGGAAAATTTGTATCAATAAATTTTGCATGCCCGAAATGAACAATTAAATCCACTTCAAGAGCCTCTGCTTCTTGCAGTGCGATAGAACAACCTCCCCATGAAGTTTCTCCAGAGAAAATAACTTCAATTCCTAAATCTTCGATTGTTTTGGAAATTTCAGCAACGTTTCGCTTTATCCCTTCTGGAAGTTGAACCAAGACTTTTTTTGGTTTTATTTTTTTAAGTTCCGAGACAAGCTTTTGGATTTCAAAGTTTAAGGTCATATTTGATAATTTCAAGAAATAGTTATAAAACTTTACCTTTTATTTTCTTTCAAATAATTAAGTATTGTTTCTGCATCAGAAACTTCGAAAGGATCTGTTGGACAATTATCTTCAAAACCAGATTCTATGAATATTTTTTCAACAACTCCATTTTCAACAACCATAGAGTATCTCCAACTTCTATCCCCAAAACCAAGATCCTCTTTTTTAACAAGCATCCCCATTTTCCTTGTGAATTCTCCATTTCCATCAGGAAGTAATTTAACTTTTTCAACCCCTTGATGTTTTCCCCATTGATACATTACAAAAGCATCATTTACAGAAAAACAATAGACCTCATCAACTCCTTCTGCTTTTATCTCATCATAAAATTTTTCATAACCTGGCAAATGTGTGCTTGAACAAGTTGGTGTGAAAGCTCCTGGCAATGCAAAAACAACTACCCTTTTACCTTTGAAAATCTCATCTGAATTAACATCCTGCCATTTGAATGAATTCACACCTCCAAGAGATTCATCTCTTACACGAATTTTGAACACAACGCTTGGAATTTTTTTTCCTTTAATCATATTATTTAACAATCGTTAACATTTAAATATTTTATTATATCAAAAATCAAACCTAACTTCTCCTTTTTTGATTTTACATTGACAAGCCAACCTGTGTTTTTTGTCTCTTCCTAAATCTTGTTCTTCTTCTGTTAATTCAGAAAGGTTTTCTTCACCTTCAACAATGTCTATCATGCAAGTTCCACAAATTCCATTTGTACAATTAAAAGGAACCCCTAATTCTTCGGATGCTTTTTGAATTGGTTCTCCGTCTTGAACTTCTTTGCTTTCGTTTGTCTTTACATTGAATATTTTTGCCATGTTTTGTTTATTCCTTTCTAGGTTTAATTCTTTCTAAATATCGTTCCATATAATTTCTAAATTGATTAACCCCTCCTCCTTCATATAATCTAGAATCATGTTCTTGCCTTCTCTCTTCTTTATGGTTCTCTCTATAAATTCCTTCATTAATTATAGCGTCTTCTCTATTATCTGTCATTTTAAATAAAAAAATAGAATTAAAAGAAAAGGTAAATAATAGTTTTTAAATTTTTCTAATCAATCAGAATTATTTTTGTAGATATTCATAAGCAGAATGGGCTGCAGTGCAGCCATCTGCAACACCTGTGATTAACTGTTTGAATTGTTTATCGGTTACATCTCCTGCAGCGAATAATCCAGGGACGCTTGTTTCAGAAGTCATATGGTTTATTTTTATTTCTCCTGCTTTATTCAATTTAACCTTTAATTTTTTTGCTAAGTCAGAAAGTATTATATGTCCAATGGCAACAAACACGCCGTTTAACTTTAACTCTTTTTTATTTTTGTAAGGTTTATCAAGAACAACACTTGTAACAAGCTTGTCTCCTTTTATCTCTTTAAGATTTGTTTTATTTATTACTTCTATCTTTTTATTTTTCTCAATTCTTTTCAGGTTTATTGGTTCTGGGTGAATTTTATCTCCACGATAAATCATGTAAACTTTTTTTGCATATCCTGCTAAAAGCAATGCATCTTTTGCAGCAGAATCCGAGCCACCAACAACTGCCACGATTTTGTTTTTGTATAATGGTCCATCGCATAAAGCACAGTAGTGAACTCCTTTATTTAGGAAATCCTTGCTTCCTTTTGCTTCAAGCTCTCTCCATTTTGTCCCTGTTGCGAATAAAATTGTTTTTGTTATGTGCTTGCCCTTATTTGTTTTTATATGGAAAACTTTCCCAACCTTTTTTATTTTAGTTGCTCTTTCCTCTTTTATTTCAACTAAATCATAGCTTTTTGCATGTTCTTCAAGTTTTTTTGCAAGATCGTATCCAGAAATTTTTACAAATCCAGGGTAATTTTCAACCA
>CAYFFD010000003.1:0-59084 GCA_964342415.1 Candidatus Woesearchaeota archaeon
GAGCACTTCCCTCCTAAGGAAGGGGTCGCAGGTTCAAATCCTGTCAAGGGCATTTCAATAAAGTTTTTATACCTCTTAACCTACAAAACAAAATGGAAGAAAAATGCGAAAACTGCGGATCAGAAAACTGCAAGGATTGCGGAAATTGTTCTAATTGTGGAAACTGTGATTGCAATTAATCTCTTTTAATTTCTAGGGTAAACTTTATTAAATAATTTTTCACTAATTATCACAAGCGTGGATAGTTTAGAGGCAGAATAGTTGGCTTCCAACCAATTGACCCGGGTTCGATTCCCGGTCCGCGCATTTTATAAAATAAAATGACAGAACAAAATTTTAAAAAAAAGTTAGGAAGTTTTCATGATAAATATTATAAGTTGCTTCTCTTAATTCCAATAGTAATTTTGCTTTTTTCATTTGTTTATATGTTTATTTTTTATTCTAATAATAATGATTTTGTTCATAAAGATTTTTCATTAACAGGAGGAACTTCAATAACAATTTCAGGTGAGATTAATGCTCTTCAACTTGAAGAAGCTCTTTCAGAAAAGCTTGATGAAATTAACACTAGAGAAATTTATGATATCACAACAAGAGCGCAAATAGCTTTAATTGTCCAAACGAAAACAGAAACGGAAGAAGCAAAAGAAATTCTTGAAGATTATTTAGGATATAAGCTTGATAGTGAAAACAGCAGTTTTGAATTTATTAGTTCTGACTTGGGCGAAAACTTTTACAAACAACTTTTAATTGCAATTTTATTCTCTTTCGCGTTTATGGGGATAATTGTTTTTATTATTTTTAGAACTTTTATTCCTTCAATGGCTGTAATTGTTTCTGCCTTTGCTGATATTTTTATGACTTTGACTTTAATTGATATACTTGGAATAAAAATGTCAAGCGTGGGAATTGTGGCATTTTTAATGCTCATTGGATATAGTGTTGATACAGATATTTTACTTACAAACAGGATTTTGAAAAGACATGAAGGTTCATTGAATCAAAGAATCTTCGGCGCGTTTAAGACAGGAATTACAATGACATTGACTTCTCTTTTGGCATTAGTCTTTGCCTTGATTGTTGTAAGTTCTTTTTCAGTTATATTAACCCAAATTTTCACAGTCCTTGTTATTGGTTTAGGTTTTGATATTCTTAACACATGGATAACTAATGTTTCAATACTTAAATGGTATGTTAAATCAAAAGGGAAAGAATGAAAATTAAATTAACTTGGAGGATATGGCTATTATTAATAGTTGTAGCTTTCTCTTTATTAGCTATCTTTGGCTCGCAAATGAATTTTTCTCAAGAAGGAGTTTTAGTTACAAGTGTTGAGCAAAATTCAACAATTTTTGAGCAAGGACTAAGACAAGGAGAAATCATTACTGCAATTGATGGGCAAAAAATAGAAAGTTTAGAAAGTTATTCAGAGATTATACAGGGAAAATTTGATTTTAACGAAAAAACAAAAGTTATTATAAACACAAAAAACTCTGAAATAATTTTATTTTCAAATACACCTCCTGAGATAACTGTTTCAGAAATTCCAAAAACAAATATTAAAATGGGGTTGGATATTTCTGGTGGTTCAAGAGCATTGGTCAAGGCGCAGGAAAGAAAGCTTTCATCTCTCGAAGCAGAAGACCTTAAAAAAATAATAGAGAACAGGCTTAATGTTTATGGAATTGAAGATGTTAAGGTTACAAAAATTTCTGATTTTTCAGGAGATTTTTTCATTAGAATTGAAATGGCTGGAGCAACGCCAAGTGACTTAAAGGATTTAATTTCACAACAGGGAAAATTCGAGGCGAAGATAGGAAATGAAACTGTTTTTGTTGGAGGAAAAAAAGATGTAACTTCTGTTGCAAGGTCTGGGCAGGATTCATTAATAGAGACTTGCCAAGAATCCCAAGGATTGTATTATTGTAATTTTAGATTTGGTATTTTTTTGAGTGAAGATGCCGCAAAAAGGCATGCAGAGATAACTGGTGAGTTAGGTATTAATTTAACATCGGACGGAAATTATTTGTCGGAAAGATTAGATTTATTTCTTGATGATAAGTTTGTTGATAGCTTGTTGATTAGTGAAGGACTTAAAGGAAGGGTTACAACACAAATTTCAATTTCAGGCTCTGAAACTGGAGAAACGCAGGAAGAAGCTTATGAAAATGCAAGAAATGAAATGAATAAACTTCAGACAATTTTGATTACAGGAAGCTTACCATATAAACTTGAAGTTGTTAAGTTAGACACAATTTCTCCTTCATTGGGAAATGAATTTGTGAAATCAATTTTTCTAGCAGGCATTGCTGCACTCTCTGCAGTTTCGCTGTTTATTTTTTTAAGATACAGGAATTTTAAATCTTCAGTTGCCTTGCTACTTACAAGTTTGTCTGAAGTAATTATTATTCTTGGAATTGCTTCATTGATAAGATGGAATCTTGATTTGCCAAGTATTGCAGGAATTTTAGCAACAATTGGAATTGGGATAGACCAGCAGATTATTATTTTGGACGAAGCGAGAGAAAAATTCTTAAATTTGAAACAAAGATTAAAAAGAGCTTTCACAATTATTTTAGGAGCTTATTTTACAGCAGTTGTCGCTTTGATTCCATTGTATTGGGCAGCTGCAGGATTTTTCAAAGGGTTTGCAATCACAACAATGATTGGAATTACAGCAGGAGTTTTAATCACAAGACCTGCTTTCACAGATATTATCAGAAAAATTGAAGAGTGATTTTGACGATTTTATAATTATATAATGAGATATATAAACTTATAAATTAATTTTTTATAAGTTTTCTTATAAAATTGGTTTCTATAAAGATAAGAATGTATTAGTTGCAGAAAAATTTCTTAAAATATTACCTAAAAAGAAACAACATCATCATCAAGAGCACCTTTCATTCTTTCTATCCCTCTTTTAATATTATCAACAGAACAACAATAACTTAGTCTAACATAACCTTCTCCTTGCTCACCAAAAATCGTGCCTGGAGTTAAAGCAACTCCTGCTTCATCAAGCATAAAATCTGCAAATTCTCTGCTACTCTTTCCAGTTCCTTGAATATTTGGGAATGCATAAAAAGCACCTTTAGGATTTAAACAACTAACACCTGGAAGTGAATTTAATCCATCGACAATTACATCCCTTCTTTTTCTGTATTCTTCTCTCATTCCAAGAATCTCACTTTGACTTCCCTTTAAGGCTTCAATCCCTGCTTTTTGTATAAAAGGAGGAACACAAGAAGAAATTGTTTCAAGACATAAACCCATCTTTGCAATCAAATCACTAGGACCCATGCAAACACCAAGTCTCCAACCAGTCATAGCATAAGACTTACTAAAAGCATGAACAAGAATTGTTCTTTCTTTTCCTTGATCACATTCCGTAGGAGAAAAAAAACTCTCTCTCTTATCTCTATAATTCATTCTTGCATAAATCTCATCACTTAATAACCAAAGATCTTTCTCTTTAGCTATTTCATATATTCTTCTCATCTCATCATTTGTCATTAAGGCACCTGTAGGATTACTGGGAGAATTAATTATTATCATTTTAGTATTACTAGTTATAGCTGCTTCTACATCATCAGGGTTAAGTCTAAATTCATTGTCTTCGGAAAGTGGAACTTTTTTAGCTTTTATATCAAGAAGATTCATGATAGAAAAATAAGAAACAAAAGCAGGATCAGGAACAATAACTTCTTCTCCAGGATTAATAGCACATTGTAAGGCATAATAAATTTGGGTATTTGCGCCTGCTGTAACTAATAATTGATTTGCATCTGGTCTAAATCCCCTATGTTTTTCCATCTTGTCAGCAACAGCTGTTCTCAACTCTAAAAGACCACTAGAATTAACATAATGCGTATCCCCTTTTCTCAAAGAACTACAAGCTGCATCAACAATATATGAAGGTGTATCAAAATCAGGGTCACCAAGTTCAAAATGCAAAATATCTTTTCCTTCTCGCTCAAGTCCTTGCGCCTTTGCCAATATCTGAAACATTTCTTGCCCTTCTAACCTATAAGCTGCATCAGATAATCTTTTCATAAACATATCTAAAAAAATTAGTTATTAAAGTTTATTATTCTATAAGGCATATCTGTTTTCAATTATATAAAACTTTTTAAGTCAATTCTAATTGAAATTAAAATGAAGGTAGCAGATTTTGTTATTAATCGTTTAGCAGATGAAGGAATAACAGACATCCCCGTTGTTTATGGAGCTGCTAATGGAGATTTAATAGATGCTTTCACAAGAACAAATAAAACTCGTTATGTAGCAGTTATGCATGAACAAGCAGGAGGATTTGCTGCAGAATGTTTTGCAAAAGTTTCCGGAGGATT
Source organism: Candidatus Woesearchaeota archaeon (assembly GCA_964342415.1). Lineage (GTDB taxonomy): Archaea > Nanobdellota > Nanobdellia > Pacearchaeales > GW2011-AR1 > CAYFFD01. Next base: position 4,353 of record CAYFFD010000003.1, read on the forward strand.
AGGAGCTGCAATAGCAACTAGTGGTCCTGGTGGAGGAAATTTTGTAACACCTATTCAAAATTGTTTTTATGATTCTGTTCCAGTAGTATTTGTAACAGGACAAGTAAAAACAAAATACCAAAGAAATGAGGGAGATCCAATTAGACAAGTTGGATTTCAAGAAACAGATATAGTAGGAACTACAAAACCAATAACAAATTATTCTATAATGGTCAGAGATCCAAATGATATAAAATTCGAATTAGAGAAAGCTATACATCTTTCCAAACACCCTCGTCCAGGACCTGTACTTCTTGATTTACCAATTGACATACAAAAAGCAGAAATCAATTTAGACGATCTTCGGGGTTTTGACGCTGAATCAGCAATGCCGATATATAATGAAGAAATGATTGATGGGCAAGTTGGAAGATATGTTGAAGATCTTTTACACTCAGAAAGACCTGCAATGTTTATAGGGGGAGGAGTAAGAACAGCTAAAGGAGTTGAAAAATTATTGGAGGTTGGAGAAAGATTAAAAATACCAATGTTTCCAACATGGAATGCATTGGATGTTGTAACAGATGACAATCCTTACTTCGGAGGAAGAGTTGGAACTTATGGTGGAAAAGGAAGAAACTTTGGAATACAAAATTCAGATCTTTTTTTAGCTGTTGGATCAAGAGTATCTGGAAGAATAACTGGAAGTAGGATCGGAGATTTTGCAAGAGGTGCAAAGAAATATATTGCAGATGTTGATGCACCATTTCTAGAAGCTTCAAACAGAGAAAATCATAATCTTGAAGAACAATTAAGATTTGTACTATTTGATGAATGTGTTCATTCAGATGCAAAATTATTTTTAGAAAAACTCGAAGAAAGATTAAAAGGTGTAAGTGTTCCGGATTTCTCAGATTGGATGTCTCAAGTTGAAGGGTGGAGAAATAAATATGATCCTGTAAGACCAGAGCATTATGAACAAGAAGGAATTGTTCATCCTTATGTTTTCTTTAGAATTCTTTCACAAGAAATGCAATCGGGAGATATTCTTGTTGGGGATTGTGGAGGAAATATAGTTGCAAGCAATCATGCTTTTGAAACTAAAAGAGGTCAAAGAAATATGACTAACAATGGAAACTCTCCAATGGGTTTTTCTTTTGCAGGAGCAATGGGAGCATATTTGGCATCTGACAGAGAACATAATGTTGTATGTACTATTGGAGACGGTGGTTTTACTATGAATACTCAGGAATTGCAAACAGTTCTAAATTATGATTTGGCATTTAAAACTTTTATTGTAAATAACCAAGTTTATGGTATAACAAAAGCATTCCAAGAAAGAAACTTTGAAGGAAGAATGGAAGCTTGTGGTCCTACTGGATATAGCCCTCCTGATTTCGTTAAAGTTTGTGATGCATATGGAATTAAAACATTTAGAATTAATGATCATTCTGAATTAAGGGATGGAATAAGAGAAGTTCTTGAATATGAAGGGCCTGCTGTTTGTGATGTAAATTGTGATGATCATCATACCTATTTACCAATTGTTTCTGGTCGTGTTCCAATAGAAGATATGCAACCCTTATTACCACGAGATGAATTTAGAGGAAATATGATAGTGTCTCCTCTTCCTGGTTGGGATAATGAAGAACCTTATAAAAAATAATTCTTAAAATTCAGTTTTACTTTTTAATAAAAGATCTTTAATTTCTTGAACAAAATCTCCATCTTTCTCAACTAATCTTATTGCATCTATCTCAGATACCTCTGTATTGTAAGTTACATGGGAAACAAAATAATCTACACCAGGGTATCTAAAATCTAAGTCAATAGGTTCCCAAAGCCTAGAAATTCTATCATAAACACGAGTGCTACTTGGATCAGAAATTAATCCATCACTTACTGGACGTTGCTTCATTCTTTTTTTAGATTCATCTTCAGAACAAATACATTCCAACATAAGAGCATTAACATCACATGAAGAAGCAATACCACATAATTGCTGCCTTCTAAACATATATCTATGTCCGCTTTCAATAATTACTCCTTTTCCACCATTAAGATACGACGCCGTCAAAAGATCTATTTTATGTAAAATTTCATCTTGATTTTGGGGCATTTTTTTCATACCTACTTCTCTTCTAAGATCATTTTGGTCAATTAATACATAATCTTTCAAATATCTTTCAAGTTTTGCTGCAGTAGTTGTTTTCCCTGTTGCAGGGAGACCTGCAATTAAAATAAGATGTGGTTTCATAAAATAAATTTACATCAACTCTTTAAAAATATTTATGTTATATAAAAAATATTTATTATAGAAATATTTATAATAAGAAAATCTACGATTTAATATGAACAATTTATTTGAAAGAGTTAAATCTGTGGGTTTCGATTTGGATAATACACTATATCCCATAAATGAAGAAATAGAAAATAGAATTAGGGTAAGATTCGCAGAAGTGGCTTTAGAAAAAAGACCTGATCTAAAAAGTGTTGAAGTTGCAAGAGAATTTTTTGAAAAAAGATATAATGAAATAGGAAGTAGAACACAAGTCTTAAAAGAATTAGGTTTTCCAAATCCAGAAGCTGTATCTAAAGAGTGTTTGGTAAAAGCAGAATTTTTAGATCTTTTAAAATATGATAGAAAAGTTGTCTCACTTTTAACAAATATAAAAAGAAAATATGGTACTTTTCTAATTACAGCAGTTCCAAAAAATTTATCAATTCCAAAACTAGAAAAAATAGGGCTTTCTCTTTCCCTATTTGATTATAGTTCTTTTGGAGATAATCCGGAAGGGAACAACAAACTCAATGGATCAGTATATATGCACTTTCTAAGCCAATCTGAATATTCATCAGATCAACATGTTTATATTGGAGACAGTTTAAAAGGAGATATAATTCCTGCAAAAAAGCTTGGTATGAAAACTATTGCTGTTGGAAAAGAAATCGAAGAAGCTGATTTTTCTGTTGATGAAATTAGTGATATAGAAGGATTGTTGTTATAAAAATTTATAGAAATATTTATATATGAATAATGAAGTAAAGATTTGTTTTGAACAATTATTCAAAAATGAGTGGAAAAAAAATTTTGGTTTGTGGTGCTACAGGATTTGTTGGAAGAAATACTGCGGAGTATCTTAAAAGAAGAAATGATTTTGAAATATTCGGAACGTACCTTAATTCTCCTCCTTTGCAAGATTCAAAAATAAGTATGATTAAAGCAGATTTAACAAGAAAAGAAGAAGTGGAAAAAGCTATTGAAGGGATGGATGTGATTGTTCAAGCAGCAGCAGCTTGTTCAGGTGTATTGGAAAATCAACAAAAACCTTACATTCATGTAACTGACAATGTAGTTATGAATCCATTTATATTTCAAGCAGCTCATGAACAAGAAATACCCCATTTAATCTTTCCCAGTTGTACTACTATGTACCATTCTTCAGATGAGTTAATTAGAGAAGAAGATGTGGATCTTGGCAGAGGTATTCCAGAGCAATATTTTGCATGTGGATGGACAAAATTATACATTGAAAAAATGAGTGAATTATTTGCTTCTCTTGGAAATACAAAGCATACTGTTTTTAGACATTCCAATGCATATGGCCCTCATGACAAATTTGATTTGGAAAGGTCTCATGTTTTTGGTGCAACAATAACAAAAGTAATGACTGCAAATCCTGGAGATTCAATATCTGTTTGGGGAACTGGAGAAGAAGAAAGAGATCTCCTTTATGTATCTGATGTAGCAAGATTCATAGAAAGAGCTATAGACAGACAAGAAAACCCATTTGAATTAGTTAATATTGGATATGGGAGTTCAATTTCAATAGGAGATCTTGTGCAAAAAATTATAGGTGCTTCTGGAAAAGATCTTAGAATAAAATATGATTCTACAAAACCAACTGTTAAAACAAAAGTAGCACTTGATTTTTCTAAAGCTGAAGAAATATTTGGATGGAGACCTAAAACATCATTGGAAGAAGGGATTAAAAAAACAATGTCTTGGTATGAAGCAAATATTTCCAATAATTAAATTAAAATTTTTGTAGATTTAGTGATAAATATTTCTATAAATTTTCATAACAATAATTCTTATAAACTAAGTGTACTGAAATCTCTTAATATAAAATGAAAGTTACTAAAACCAAACTTAATGGAGTTACACTAATAAAAACAGGCTCAGGTGTTGAAAATGACTAAAGAAAAAGTTCTTATAACAGGTGGAGCAGGATATCTTGGAAGTGTTCTTACAGGACATTTACTTGAAAAAGGATTTAAAGTAACTTGTTTAGATGATTTAAGATTCAGGCAAGATTCTTTATTACCTTGTGCAAACAATCCTAATTTTGATTTTATTTATGGGGATGTTAGAGATACAAGTTTATTGGAAAGAACTGTTTCTCATTTTGATGTTTTAATTCCTTTAGCAGCAGTAGTTGGGATGCCTGCTTGTGATTTAAATCCTGAAGAGGCAGAAAAAATAAATCTTGGTGCAATTATTAAACTAGATGAAATCAGAAGTCCAAATCAAAAAATAATTTTTCCAAATACTAATAGTGGATATGGTACAAAGTCTGGTGAGGTGTATTGTACTGAAGAAACACCTTTAGAACCAATTTCTTTTTATGGAGAAACAAAAGTTAAAGCAGAAAAACATTTGTTAGAATCTGAAAAATCAGCAATTACATTAAGGCTTGCCACAGTGTTTGGAACTTCTCCAAGAATGAGGACAGATTTATTAGTTAATGATTTTGTTTTAAAAGCTGTAAGAGATGGTTCTGTTGTTATTTATGAAGGTGATTCCAAAAGAAATTATATTCATATAAGAGATGTTGCGCGAGTGTTTAAACATTGTATTGAAAATTTTGATTCTATGAAAAATAAACCTTACAATGTTGGTTTAGAAGATGCTAACATTTCAAAAATAGAACTTGCAAAAAAAATAAGAAAACATGTTTCCAAATTTGAAATAGTTGAAAGAGAAATTGGGGAAGACCCTGATAAAAGAGATTACATTGTCTCAAATAAAAGAATTCTTGGAACTGGATTTGTTCCAGAATTTTCTTTAGATGATGGAATTAAAGAATTGATAAAAGGATATGATATTTTATTAAGAAACGACCCTTATAAAAATGTGTAAAAATAAAACACATTAATTTAAATATTGCCAATATAAATCAAACATCTTAAAAATGAAAGCTATTATTCTTGCAGGAGGATTTGGAACTAGATTAAAAAGTTTAATTGGAGAAGATATACCAAAGCCAATGGTTTTAATTGCTGGGAAACCTTTTCTTGAACACCAAATACTTTTTTTAAGAGAGCATAACATAAACGAAATAATTATTGCGGTGCACCATATGGCAGATAAAATTAAAACTTATTTTGGTGATGGAGGTAGATGGAAAACAAAAATTGTTTATGCAGAAGAGGAAATTCCTTTAGGAACTGCTGGAGCAATAAAAAATGCTGAAAAATACATTGATGATACTTTCATTGTTCTAAATGGAGATTCTTATTCGCAAATAAATTTAGATGATCTTATTAATTTTCATAATTCAAAAAGAAGTGACGCAACAATTAGTTTAACAAAAAGTTATGAATCAATGAATTATGGAAATGTGATTATTAATGAAAATAAAATAATGGAATTCTCTGAAAAAAAGGGGAATAATGAAGGTTTAGTTAACAGTGGAATTTACATCTTTGAACCAAGGATATTTAATTATATTGAAAGAGGAAAAAATGTTTCTTTAGAAAAAGAAATATTCCCAAAACTTGCACAAGAAAGAATTCTCCATGGGTATAATTTTGAAGGATATTTCATGGATATTGGAAGGCCTGAAACTTACGCTAAATTTAAGCAAGATGTATTAAATGCAATATCATTAAAGGAACATCATAATGTTAGAGATGCTATGAAAAAAATAAGTAAAAATTACATAGATCTAATTTTAGTTGTTGATCATCAAAAAAAACTTTTAGGAGTTCTTAATAATAAATTAATAAACAATTATTTGATGGATGAAGGAAGAGTAGAAGATGATGTAACAAAAGCAATGGTTAGAGATCCAAAGGTTGCTAAGATTACAGATGGAAAAGATAAAATATCAAAAATACTTTTATCAGGAGTGCACAGACTTCCAATAGTTGATGAAGAGGGAATAATTGTTGATGTAGAATTTCATGTTGATAGAATAAAAACAGAAAACTTCCCAATAGTAAGGGGGAAATCACCATTAAGAATAAGTTTTTCAGGAGGGGGAACAGATTTATCTAGTTTTTTCGAAAAATATGGAGGAGCTGTTATAAATTCAACTATTGACAAGTATTGTCATGCAACTATAAAAAGAAGAGCTGATTCAAAAATAATCTTAAATTCTGAAGAAGATGAAGATGTATTAGATCTTGAACATATTGAATATAATGGAAAATTTGATCTTATAAAAGCAATTATTAATAAAATAAAACCTAATTTTGGATTTGAACTTTACATCCATAATGATGTCCCTCCTGGTAGGGGCTTAGGTTCTTCAGCAAGTTTTGCAGTCCTTATTACTAAACTATTAAGCCAATTACAAGGAAGAGAATATAGTGATGATGAAGCAACTAAAATAGCATATGAAGCTGAAACAGAAGAGTTAGGAATAAAGGGGGGATGGCAAGATCAATATGCTGCAGTTACAGGGGGTTTTAGTTTTATAGAATTTAGTAAAGAAAAAATAATAACATATCCTTTAAGATTAAAAGAACATACAATTCATGAATTAAATAATAGGTTGCTTCTTTGTTATGTTGGTAAGTCTCATTTTTCCGGAGATCTTCAAAAGAATCTAGAAAAAAGTTTTTTTGAAAATGAAGAAGACATGAAAAAAAGATTAGAAAATATTAAAAGAATTGCTATAAACATTAAAGATTCTTTATTAACTAGAAACATAGATTCAATAGGGAGACTTCTTCATGAATCATGGGAAATTAAAAAAAAGGTAGGAAAAGAAATTTCTATTTCTAAAATTGATGAACTATATGAAATTGGAATTAAAAATGGAGCAACAGGTGGAAAATTATTAGGAGCAGGTGGAGGAGGATATCTACTATTTTTTCATGATCCTAAAAAAAGAAGTCAACTAGTTAAATCTCTTAAAGAAAATGGGGGGGAAATAATGAATTTCAATTTTGAATTTAATGGTGTACAAGTATGGAATGCTGATAATTATTAAAAATTTATTCAACCTTCTTTTATAATTTTTCTTTTATCCATACTCAATTCCTTTTTTTGGTTGAAATTCTTCTTTACGTCCATCTATTATTAAAAAATCAGTGTCTCCATTTTTATAATTTTCATAAATTTTCTTCGATACTTCATCAGGATCCATTCCAAACTCATATTCAGGTCTTGTTTTTATTCCTGTTGGATAAACACCAACTACTCTTACATTATTTTTTTCAGCTTCAAGTCTTATACTAGCAGTGAAACCTCTTAACCCCCATTTAGCAGATGTTGCAACACTTTTCAGTTCTCTTGATTCTAATCCAACTATTGAATTTAAGTTTATAATACATCCATGACCTTTCTCTAAAAAAAGAGGATATATTTTTTTGGATAATTTCACTGGAACAAGAAGATTAGTTGTAAAAATTTCTTCTAATGTTTCATTAGGAACTTTATGAAAAGGAAGTACAGGACTCATTACTCCTGCATTATTTATCAAGACACCTATATCTGATTCTCTTGCAGCATCATATAACTTGTCTATTGTTTCATCAGACCTTAAATCACCTTGCACAACATAACACTTAACTCCATGTTGTAGAATTTCACCTTCTAATTTTTCTAAATCTCTTTTAGTTCTTCCATTGATAATGATATCATAACCATTGTCTGCAAAAACTAAAGCTAAACTTCTTCCAAGACCTCTTCCTGAGCCTGTTATTAAAACTGATTCTTTAGTCATATATTTTAGGCATTAAGTCTGTATTTAAGGTTAATTGTTGTTTTATGATATTGCAGAATAAATATAATCTCCTTTTTTATGACCCCACCATACAACTTCCCTACACCAATCATCTAAAGAGTTCCATTTTTCACTAGTCCTGTCTACAGTGTGTCTATATCCTTCTCCATTTTTTAACCTTTGTTCTTCACTAACTAATCCTGCTCTATAAACATCCCAGATATTGTAATCTGTTTCTACAACCGCATCTTCTGTTTGATAAGGGCGTTTCATTAATTCTTTATTTAATGAAATTGCATTATGTAATACAAGACTATAATCTTTTACACCTTTCCTTTCCAAAAGGTCACCCATAACTTGTTCTGCTTCATCATAAAACTCATCAATTTTCCCTTCAGCCATTAGTTTTATCAAAGCATATTCGTTTGGAGGCCACCATACTTTTAATCTTTCTGGAGAAAAAATATACTCATATCCTCCTTCTTGCATTTGTTTTGTATGATCAGAAAAAATTGAATTAATCTCAGAAATAATTGGTCTATCTTCAGAATCTTGAGCTAAAAACTCGTCAAATATTTCATTATAACCTACACTATATTGTGTGTTTAAAATTACATCAGGAACTTGTAAAAGTTTGCCAAAATGTAAAAATTGAGACATGTATGAAAAACTTCTAGCCTTTCTCCAATCTCCTCTTGGCATTGTATCTGTAGCTATAACTAATCTTTGTTTTTCATGTATGTTATCGACCCACTCTTCTAATTGCCCATGAATATTTATTATAGGTGCTTCTACTGTTTCAAGACCATATTTATCAATATCTTCTATCATAGAAGCATTTGGTAAAATTGAGAGGTTATTCATTTGAATTCCATTATGTTGTCCTAATCTTATTAAAGTAGATATCCCTTGAGTATATGTTTCATAAGTTTCTAACGGCAATCCTAAAATTAAATCTGAAAAAGTTTGTATTCCATCTTCAGTAAATTTTCTTTGGAGTTCAAAAAATGTCTCAAGCTTTATATTACCTCTTTTTGATGCTGCGAGTGTTGGCTTGTGAAGTGATTGAAATGCCATAAGTACTCCCTTATCTAATCCAGATTCATTTAAAATAGTTTGAACTTTGTATGAAGCCTCTGTAGAATTTTTAGTATTTTGTACTGAAAAACGGTGAGGATATCCTGTCCTAGATTTATTTTCTGCAAAGCGTTCTGCAATTCTAAGATCTCTATTACCAAATTTATCTCCAACGAACATCCCAAAATTAGCATCGGCACAATAAACAAATTCAATTTTATTTTTACTGAACCAATCTATTTCATCAAACAATCTTCCTTCTAGATTAAAATCTGCCATTTTATTTTTTGCTACAGACCCCCAATCACAAAAACTACATTTGAAAGGACAACCTCTATTTGTTTCAAATAATCCAATCCATTCTTGATCTGGATTTTCTTCCATTATTGAATCAAAAAATCCTGTTAAATATGGTGAAGGGATTTCATTTAAATCTCTAACCCTTAATGTTGGAGGGGTTTCAGAGAATTCTCCATTAGAATCTAAAAATGCAACAGAAGGTACATTTTGCCAATCACTTTTAGAATAATTTTCCAAAACACGAGTGAAAGGAACCTCTCCCTCACCTATTGAAGCAATATCTACGAACGGATTTTCTCTAAGAAATGTTTCAAGACCTTTTTCTCTTGTGTCTGGAATTTGGCATCCACCAAATAAAATTGTTGTACTTGGATCTCTTTCTTTTAGCCTTCTTGCAATTGCTAATGAAATTTCAGAATTCCAAACATAGGTTGAAAAACCAACTAAACCTGCTCCAGATAATCTTTCTTCTGTCTCATCAACAGACATTCTTCTATAAATTGGATTTAAAAATTCAAAATCATCAAAATTATCTGCATGTTCTTGAGCATATGAATGTAAATAACCTACAGACAAAGGGAGATACTCTTGCCCACTAAAACTATTATTAATTTGAACTAATCCCACTTTTGTTTTTTCTTCATTATCTGAATTCATTTTATTTATTTCCTATATACCAATCAATAGTTTCTTTTATTCCTTCTTCTAAAGAAATTTCTGATCTAAATCCTAAAGAAGCAGCCCTCTTTACATTTAATACTCTTATTTTATCTCCTTCTGGTTTTGAAGTGTCCCATATTATTTCTGGTTTTTTTTCAACATTTGAAATAATTATATCTACTAATTCTTTTATTGTACGTCTAGTGCCACTACCTAAATTTATAGGAGAATTGGGTCCAGGGTTTTTTTCTAGGACAAACATCATTCCTTTTGCAACATCTTTGGAATAGATAAAATCCCTTACTGGAGAACCATCTCCCCATGCTATAAATGGATTTTTTCCATCTACAGCTCTTTTAATTAAAGCAGGAACAGCTGTTGCAGCTTCAGAATCAAACTTATCATAAGGTCCATAAGTATTTGCAGGTCTTACAATAGATACTCCCTCCCACCCATATTCTATATCATATGCTTGTGCCTGTAATTCACACATTCTTTTTGCCCAACCTGCAGACCAATCCCTTTTAGAAGGAAAAGTTTTCCAAACATCATCTTCATGTGAAATTTCTGCCTCACCATCATAAACTCCTACAGTACTTGTATAAAGATATCTTTCAACCTCTTCCTGTTTTGCAGCTCTAAGTAAATTTATATTGGGAATTAAATTCCCTTCAAAATATGTCGCTGGTTTTTCTTTCATAACTTTTGGAGAACCTTTCATACATAAAAGATTAAAAACATAATCAATTCCTTTACAAATAGCCGTACAATTATCATAATTTGTTAAATCAACTCTATGAAATTCTGATTCTATATGTGCTCTTGATTTATCATCTAAAGAAGCCACCCTAACTTTTGAACCTTCTTCAATTAACATATCAACTAATGGTTTTCCTATAAGTCCTGTTCCTCCAGCAACCAATACTTTTTTATCTTTATAGAAACTCATTTTATAAGAAAACTTAAAAAAATTAATTTATAAGTTTATATGTCCCATTATATAATTCTAATTTTAGGAATTTTTATTTAAGTTTTCCAAAATATTCATGTAATAAATCAGAAACATAATCTAAATCACCTTCAGAAAGATATTGATGAACTCCAAAATGCAATCCATTATCTCCGACATATTCTGCTTCTGGAAATTCTCCTAACTCGTGCCCTAAAAATTTAAATGCCTTGTGTTGAGTAGGCATACTTCCAAAATTTCTTTTACACATAACACTATTGTCTTCAAGAAATTTATATAATGCACCATAATCAAAACTTGGATCTTTTAAGGTCACACTAAATGCATGAGGTGCAGTAACTTCATCATCACCTTCAGAATTAAACCATGCATAATCTTCTAAATCTTTTGTTCTTTCTAATAAATGATCTAAATTTCTTTTTCTCTTGTTAAAAGTATGCCGGAAATCACTCAATTGAGGTAATCCAATAGATGCTTCAAGATCATTCATCTTTAGATTTAATCCTAATCTTTCGTGGTCAAAATATAAACTTCCTTCTTTTCTTCCATGAGCTTTTACAGAACGTAAAACACTTGCAATCTCATCGTTGTCTGTAGAAACCATTCCTCCTTCACCAGAACAAATTAAATGTGCAGCATAAAAACTAAAAGTAGCCATGTCTCCAAAAGATCCTATAAATTTATCACAATATTTAGCTCCATGAGCTTCGCAAGAATCTTCAATAACTTTTAATTCACGTTGTCTTGCAGTTTCCATAATAGCATCCATATCACAAGGTTTTCCCATTGTGTGAACAACCATTATTGCCCTTGTTCTTTCATTAATAGATTCACTTATTTTCTCAGGATTAATATTAAGGGTTTCTCTTTTAATATCTACAAATCGCGGTTTAAAACCTGATGCAAGAATAGAATTTCCTGTTGCTGCAAAAGCTAAAGCAGGAACAATAATTTCATCTCCTCTTTCTGCTCCAAAATCATATAAAGTTATACAAGCAGCAATATCTGCACTTGTTCCAGAAGCCATAGCAACGTTATTTTTATATCCAAATAATTCTCCAAAATTTTTTTCAAATTCTCTAACTTTAGGACCTCCAGAAACCCAATTTTTTTCCACACATTCCATTAAATTTTCTCTTGTTCTTTCGTCAAATCTTAAATCTCCAAATTCAATTCTCATTTTAACTAGAATAAAGTCACAATTTTATCTTTTTAAATATTTTTATAATCGGAAACATACATATAAACACCTTTGTTTTAGCAAATCTAAATAAATGTAATTCTTTTATTTGAATAAGAAATTGAAAACAGTTTTATAACATAATAAACTTTATAAATTAAATTTATTGATTTATTACATTAAAAAGAAACTCAAAATTAAAATGGTAATAGTAAGAATAAAAGGAGGATTGGGAAATCAGATGTTTCAATATGCTATTGGCAGACATTTATCAATTAAAAACAAAACCAAATTAAAATTAGATTTAACATATTTAAAACTGAATACGCTTTGGGATTATGAATTAAAGTATTTTAATATCAACGCAAAAGTAATACCTTCCTTTTTTAGATTAACTATTTTTCCAAGAATATTTTTTAAAATTTTTAAAATTTTATCCAAGATTTTAAAAAAAAGAAATTTATATCCTCGGCAAAAAGATTATTATTTTGATAAGGAAATACTCGATATGAATGTATTTATTCTCGATGATTATTGGACAAGCGAAAATTATTTTAAAGAGATATCTGAAACAATAAAAAAGGATTTCACATTGAAAGATAAGCCTGATGAAAAAAATAGATTGATGCTAAAAAGAATCGCTAATTCAAATTCGGTTTGTATCAATATAAGGAGAGGAGATGTTATGGGGGAAAGAGGAAAAGAGATTGGAAGATCCTTTAATTTAAATTATCTTAATAATGCAATTAAATTAATTCCAAAGAAAATAAAAAATCCCCATTGTTTTATTTTTTCAGATGGCCTTGAATGGGTAAAAGAAAATATAGAAATAAACCTCCCAAAAACTTATGTTGATATAAATGGTCCTATAGGAGGATATAAAGATTTTAATTTAATGAAAAATTGTAAACATTTCGTAATACCCAATAGTACTTTTGGATGGTGGGCAGCATGGTTATCTGAAAACAAAAATAAAATTATTTTTGCCCCAAAACGATGGTTAGACCCAATTGATAAAAGTGAGATTCCAAAAAACACTAAAAAAAAATGGCCCTATATTAGGGATGAAGGGGATTGTGTTCCAAAGAAATGGATAAGAGTGGAAGGTTAAGCTATACGAAATTTAAAAAGCTAAAAATAAGAAAGTTTAGGGTTATAAAAACCGATTTTTTTTAATATAATAAAGATTATAAACCTTTTTTCAATAAATCTTTTATTAAAATGAAAACCTCAAGTAATAAAAACAAAATTTTTTCTATTTTCGAAGTTGAAAATATTTTGAAAAAACAAAAAATAATCTCTGCATTGTGGATTGGATCTAGTAAAAAATATTCTCACTATCAAAATTTTTATCTTCCATTAAAAAAGTTATTTGGAGAATCAATTTTATTTGATCCAAGGAAGGTTAGGTTTTCTCATGGGTCTGAACAAATGAATAAGATGCTTTTTTCTTTAGTTGAAAAAGAAAAACCAGATTATATTCTTGTAATCGTTGGAAGAGATGAATTAACAATAGAAACAATAGAGATAATAAAAAAAATTTCCCCTGAAACAAAAATAATCTCTCTTGTAGGTGATGATGATACTCAATTTGAAACACTTAAAAGATACCAAGGATTTTTTGTTGATTGCAATCTTTTAGCACAACCAAATTATGAAAAGAATTACTGGAAAGAAGGAATGAAAAATACATTCCCTTTAGTTGGCATAAACACAGATATTTTTAAGCCAATGAAAATAAAAAAAATTTATGATGTAACTTTTATAGGTGCGCCATCAGAACCAAGAGCAGACATTATTAGATTTTTGATTGATAACAAAATAAACCTGAAGATTTTTGGAAGAGGGTGGGAAATTTATCCTGAATTTAAAGATTTTTACATAGGGCCTTTGGAAACAGAAGATATGATAAAAGTAATAAATCAAACTAGGATAAATTTAACATTATCCAAAAACACACTAGGAGTTATACATTTTAAAGGAAGAGTATTTGAAATTCCTGCATGCAAATCATTTTCCCTAACTGATCATTTCAAAGAATATCTTAAATTTTTTAAAAAAGATAAAGAAATAGTTATGTTCAAAAATAAAAAAGATTTATTGAAAAAAATTAATTATTATCTTAAAAATGAAAAAGAGAGAGAGAAGATTGCAGAGAATCCATACAAAAAAATAATAAAAAATCACAGCATACTTGTAACCTTTAAAAATATGTTTAAGAAAGTTATGGAAAACGAGGAAATTTTTTCTTCTAAAATACCCATAATAAAAGAAAAAATAATTACTTTAAAAAAAGAGGATATTCACAAAAATCTTGAAGGGATTAAAAACTTAATAAAAGAATTCGATTATGTGTCTTTTTCAGATGGAGATTCTTTACCTTTAAAACATAAAGACTATCTTCAATCTTACTCGTTGGAAAAAACAAAAAAAGAAATAAGTTGTTGTGATTATTATGTTTACAATAAACTTTTAGGAAATTACCTAATGGTAAATACTCACAGGTCTTTTCTTTATTTTAGAAAGGATAAATTTGATCAATTAATCTCAATAAATCAACTGGCAGTTTCAAAAAATTATTTTATAAATAATCTCAGTAAATTTAGAGGTTTTTTTAATGGAAAAAGAATAGATATTATAAATAAAAAAAATACTTGTTTCATTTCAATACCTTTAATTAAAAATAGAAAAATAAATAAATTAGATTATGATGTTTTTTCATATGCTTTTCAAAAAATTTTCATTATTGAAGCATATTCTCTTTTTAAACAAAAAAAATTATTTAGAAGTTCATATTTTTACAGATTGACATATTTTTTAGTAAAAAATCCTCTTTTCATGAAATTTTTTCTTGAATTTATTAAGGATAAACAAAATTGGAATCGATTAAGAATATAATTTCACAATTCTTTTAAAGAAAATTATCCTATTAAAATAATCGATTAAACAGGTTTTTAATATGAATATCAATAAACAAAAAAATTTATCAAAACTTGCTATTAAAAATATATTTTATAATACTTCTTCAAATTTTATTGCTAAGTTTAGTGGATTTATTCTATCAATTTTATTAGCTAGGATATTACTTCCAGAATTATTTGGTGTTTATACTCTTGTTCTTTCCATAGTAATCCTTGCATTCTCATTATCTGATTTGGGAATTACCGAAACTTCAATCAAATATATTTCAGAAGCATTCGGCAAAAATCAAAAAACAAAAGCGTTTTTATATTTTTCATATTTTTTTAAGATAACATTATTTTTGGTTTTAGTAATTACTGTTTTTCTTTTATTATTTTCACAAACAATTGCAGATCATTTATTCAAAAAGCCTGAGATATTTTATCCATTATTGTTTGCCATGATTTTTACAGCTATTAATTCAATTTTAGGTATTTTTAGAGGATTATTTTATGCTATGAATGATTTGAAACAAATTCCATTAATTTACATAATCTTATATTCTTCAAAAATTATTTTATCATTAATTGTTCTAATGATTTTTTCAGGGATTGCTGCTATTTCAGCAGTTTTCATAGCATTTTCTATATCTTCTCTTTTAACACTAACTTTTATGATAATCCTGATAAAAAGAAAAAATTTCAAATTTTTTGTGAAGAAAAAATTAAAATTTGATAATAAAAATATTCTTAATTATTTAGGTTATATGACTATGGCAAACATTTCTATTTTGATTTTTGGTTCTGTAGATGTTCTTATGCTTGGAAGATTTGTAGAATCAGCATATATTGGTTATTATCAAGTTGCCTTTGGTTTAATTGCTTCTTTAACAGCCATTATTTCATTTTCATTTGTTTTGCTCCCTATTTTTGTTCAAGTTCACAGTGAGAGACTTAAAAAAGGATTTTTAAAAGTATTAAGATATTTATCCATAATTTCAATACCTGCGATAATAGGACTACTTTTCATTTCACAGGATGTTATTTCTTTGATTTATGGTTTAGAATATTCTCAGGCAGCTATTGTTCTTAATGTATTAGCACCTCTTTTATTCATAAGACCTATTATGGATTTATATTCAAGTTTATTCAAAGCGAAAAATAAAATAAAGTTTATAGCTATAACATTAATTGCCGCTCTTATTTTAAATATAGTTCTTAATTATATTTTGATTACAAATTTATTAGAATTTGGGCAAAAATTTGCAATTTTAGGGGTAGCATTTGCAACAACAATAAGTAGAATATTTTATCTTTTAATAATTATTGTAAAAACAAAATCACAATTTAAAATAAACCTACCAAAAATATTAATTATCAAACCTTTAGTTGCAACAATAATTATGGCTATTGTTCTTTTTATATACAATAGTTATATTGATATAAATATCCTAACAGGAATTTTGGAAATTTTAACAGGAATTTTTGTATATTTTACTACTATGTTTTTGATTAAAGGAATTAACAAAGAAGATTTAGATTTAGTTAAATCTTTTTTAAGAAGTAAATAATTATACCTAAAAAGAATATTTTTCTAAAATAATTTACTATGTCTTTTTTTATAATAAAACTTAAAAAGCCCTCCTTAATCATTAGGATATGGCCTCTAAAAAGAGAATTTTGGTAACGGGAGGAGGTGGATTTATTGGACATCATTTTGTACAACATGCTTTAGAAAATACTACCTGGGACATCGCAGTTTTATATAGAAAAAATAAAGGAAGAATTCCAAGATCAGATAGGATTGAACCTATTCAAGTGGATTTAACTTCTGAATTAGATTTAGATGTGGGAAGTTTAGATTATATTGTTCATATGGCTGCTGAGACTTATGTAGATGATAGTCTTAAAGATTGTATTCGTTTTGTAGAATCAAATGTTTTAGGGACTGCAAATTTATTGGAGTGGATTAAGAAAAACCAACCATCAGCTAAGACATGTATGTTTTCTAGTGATGAAGTTATGGGGCCTGCACCAGAGGGAGTTTATTTCAAAGAAGATGATTTAAGAAGACCTTCTAATCCTTATTCTGCATCAAAAGGAGCAGCAGAATTATTAGCGTATTCTTTTGCTCATTCTTTTGACCTTCCAATATTTACTATTCGGTGCATGAATGTTTTGGGTGAAGAGGAAAGTCCAGAAAAATTTATCCCTAAAACAATTAGGGATATCCAGGATGGGAAAAAAATAACTCTTCATGGTACTGGAAAAGATAATGTTGCTTCAAGGCATTGGATATATGCTAGGGATGTAGCAGATGCAGTATTGTTTCTTTTAGATAAGGCAGAGCCAAAAGAGATATACCATATTGCAGGAGAAGAAATGGATGTTTATTCTTTATCAAAATTAATCTATGGAGAATTAACAGGACAAGAATTACCAGATGAAATGGTGGAGTTTGTGGATTTCCACAATGCTCGTCCTGGACATGATAAGAGATATAGTTTATCTAATGAAAAATTGAAAGGAATGGGGTGGGAACCTAAATTTGGCTTAGAAGGATGTATAAAAAGAATTTGTGCAACTAGTTAAATATTAAATAAATTTAAAAAAACAAGAAAGTGTTAAATAATGTTAAAAAGAGATATACTATAAATGGCAACTGTTAACTTTGAAAATGGATATATGAGATATTCAGGAGATAACCCTTTTGGAACTCAAGCAAAAATGTTGCACCATTTAAAATTATTAAATGAGTATTTAGAAACAGGGGATACTACTGGACCTGTTTTCATGGAAGTAAACCCTACGAATAGGTGTAATTTGGCTTGTTCTTGGTGTATTAGCGAAAATTCACGTGGAGAAGAGGAGATAGAAATTGGCGCATTAGAAAGATTTTTTAAAGATTTTAAAGTACTTGGTGGAAAAGCTCTTACATTTTCTGGAGGGGGTGAACCTACTTTTTATAGACATTTTGAAAGAGCCGTTGAATCATCTAAAGGAGAAGACTTAGAGTTAGGATTAATGACAGACGGTGTTTATAAATCAAGATATAGTCCTTTGATTGGGGAAAGCTTTCAATGGGCAAGGTTTTCCTTGGATACCCTTGATGAAGCAAACTATGAAAAGTGTAAAGGACATAATACTGTTCCACAGGTCTTAGCGAATATAGAGGCTTTAAAAGAATATCCTATTAATGTAGGAGTTAACTGTAATCTTGGAGATAATTTATCTGTTGAAGAAGTTCAAGAATTAGTTAATTGGTTTGTTGAAACAAAACCTGCAGATTATTTACAATTTAGACCTATTTTACACAGATATTTTAAGGGAGAACATCCTTTAATCAATGAAGATGCATGGGATTATTTAGATACGGTTAGGGGAACACTTGGAATAACTTTTAGTGATGATAAACTTAGTGATATAAGAGATGGAAATGCCTTTCCTTTTAGAAGCTGTGAAGGACATTATTTTGAACCCGTTCTTCATGCGACAGGAGAGGTTCAAGTTTGCATGTATCATCCAAGAGATTCAAGATTCACTTTTGGTAATATACATGAAAGTTCTTTTAGAGAAATATGGGAGTCCCAACAAAGGCAGGAATCTATAGAATTTACTAGGAAATTTGATTATGCTAAAGGGTGTCAATTTTCTTGCAAATTAACAGAACCAAATAAACTTCTTGATTTTCTAAATCATCCTGAAGAGGCAAAAGATATAAATTTTTTATAATTTAACTGTAGAATACTTTTTTAAATTTTTTTATCCTATCTTTTGACTGTTTAAGAACCTTACCTTTTTCTATCATTTGATAAATTTCATTTAATATTAAATACAATTTAATGTCTTCTCTTACTTCATTGGGATAAATTCCTAAAAGTTTAATGAAATTTTTATTTTTTAATAAATTTTTTTCTTCTTTGAAAAAATTTACCAAGTCCCTTATTATTAAATTTTTTTCAAGACTCCAATCTGTAAAAATATATTTACTATTTTTTATTAATACTTGTTCTTTGGTAAAGGCTCCGTGAACTTTTGCTATAAGTAAATTTTTATTTAAATTTTTAAGAGTATTCAAAACTTCTTTAATAAAATCTTCCTTAATATTTTTTTCTTTTAATCCTTTAACCAAGAAATTTATATGTTTTTTTAAAGAGATTTTTTCTACAACTTGATATTTATAAAAAGAATATAATTTTTTAAATAATTTGTAATCGTTTTTTCCAGAATATTCTGGTAATAATTCTTCTTTAGAAAAAGGAAATTCTTTATTTATTTCAAATACTTTTGGTGCAAAACCTTTTTCAGCAATTTTTTTTTGAAATTCTTTAGATTTAACAAATAATTTTTTATCCATTTCTTTTGTATTTAAGAATGAAGAAACAATTTTTTTGTTTAAATCAAATCCCTTTATTTGATTAGCTACAAAGATAACATTCCCTAATTCAGAAGATAATTTAACTCTTTTCAAGAAAATTTGCAATATCCTAACTTTTATCAAAAAATAAATTATCTTTTTTATTGTTTTAAATTTTTTTAGTGAAGAATCAAATTTTATTTTTATGAATTCTATAGCTTTTTTATTATTTTGAAAATAAACTTCCCTCTTGTGTTTTTTATGAGTTAATATAAAATAAGTTTTTTCAGAATCTTTTTTCAGTAAATTTGATATTTCTTTAATTCTTTTTTCAAACATTTTTTATTTTATCAATTAATTAGCTGTATTTAAAAATTAAATCTAAGGCTTTACTATCAAAATTTTCTCCCAAAATTTTTGCATTTGTAATTATGCAATGCCCTCCAATTTTATTATTAATAGGGGGAAATAAAACAGGCCTAACTACATTATCTTTTCCAAGTTTTTTATAACCTTCATTATAAGTTTTATTAAAATCAGTTGTAACTTCTTCAAAATTTAATTTATATTTATCACATAATTTTTTCATTTCACCATGCCATGCGATTGCCAAACCATAATACGTTGTATCTAATAATTTTCCCAATTCCGTTGTTGTTGATTTATCAAATACTTTTACATTAATTCCTAAACTTTCTAAATGTTTTTTAGCTTCATTTCTGCTTTCTTTTGTGTTTCCCCCAATGTATTTTACAAAAACTTTAATACCCTTATATAAATTGGGATGCATTCCTCTAACAGGACTATGGACAATGGAATATTTTTCAGATATTAAATTACTTATCTCTAAAGTTGTTTCTGGTTCCATAGTTGAGTGTATTATTGTAAGTTTAGGATTAAATTTTTTTATTTCTTCAGAGACTATTTTAATAAAATTTTTACTATAGGGAATACAGGCATTTAGAACTTCAATACTTTCAAAACCATCATCCCTTTCAAGATCTTTTATTTTTATTTCATAATTATCAAAATCTTTATAGATTTTTTCAATTGAGCTTCCAATTTCACCATAACCAAAAATTCCTATTTTCATTTTTTTAAATATTGATATTTAAATATATTTTTAACCTTATATATATTTAAAAATGTTAGATAATGATGAGTTTTATGGAAAAAGTTCTTGTAACAGGTGGAGCTGGATTTATGGGCAGTCATATAGTTGATGGTTTAATAAATTTAGGATACGAAGTTATAGTATTGGATGATCTTAGTGGGGGATTTATTGAAAATGTAAATCCTAAAGCAATTTTTATAAGAGGAAGTATAACAGATGAAAAATTGATTAAATATATTTTAGAAAGTAGAATAGATTATGTTTTTCATTTAGCAGCTTATGCAGCAGAAGGATTAAGCCATTTTATAAGAAAATTCAATTATGAGAATAATTTAATTGGTAGTATTAATTTAATAAATGAATCTATAAAAAATAAAGTTAAATGTTTTGTATTTACTTCATCTGTTGCAGTATATGGAAAAGATCAACTCCCTATGACTGAAGATATGACTCCTGTGCCAGAAGACCCTTATGGGATATCAAAGTTAGCTGTGGAACAAGATCTTAAGGCTGCTCACGAGATGTTTGGTTTAAATTATATTATTTTCAGACCCCATAATGTTTATGGTGAAAGACAGAATATTGGGGACAAGTACAGGAATGTTGTAGGTATATTTATGAATCAGATAATGCAAAAATTACCCTTGACAATTTTTGGAGATGGAGAACAAAAAAGAGCATTTTCACATATTTCTGATATTGCTCCCATAATATCAAAATCTATAAAGGTTAAGGAAGCATATAATGAAATATTTAATGTTGGAGCAGATACTCCTTACACAGTAAATGTGTTGGCCAAAGAAGTGATAAAGTCTATGAAGGAGTCGGAAAATTATGAAATAAAACATTTAACTCCTAGAAATGAAGTTCCCAATGCATATCCGGATCATTCTAAAGTAAAAAGAGCATTTGGTTATGAACCAACAATTTCTCTTGAACCTGGAATAAAAAGTATGGTTGAATGGGCAAAAAAACATGGCCCTAAAAAATCAAAAGAATTTAACAACATAGAGATAACTGAGAAATTACCTTCCTCTTGGACTCGTTAGTTTGTAAGAAGTTCCAACCATGAATGCATTTTTAGATTTTGGAATTTTTGGAAGAATTAAGAAAATAGGCATTAACCTTAAACCAGGCCAAAGTAAGTCTAAAAAATAAATTTCTTCTGGTTTAACTAAGTTTTTAAATCCAGCAAAAGTAAAATGATTATGTCCTGATAAGTAATAATCCAACCACTTATCTCCTCTTCTTGCTTCTATTATAATATAATCTCCTGAGACCCTCTTTATTTCATTAATTACTTTTTTTGGATTGCTACAATGATGTAGAACATCTTTACAAATAACAAGGTCAAATTCTTTATTTTTAAAAGGCATATTTTCTGCATTTCCCAAAATAAATTTAATACCAGGATTATTTTTCTTTCCTATTTTTATTGCTTCTCGATTTATTTCTAAGACGGAATAATCAACATCTCCTAATTCCTTTTTAATTTTCTTGGCTAATATTCCTGACGATCCTCCAACATCTAATATCTTTTTTGGATTTTCAAAATAAATTTCTTTTACCATATTTTTGTATTGCCTTTTAGCAAACAAACTTCCAATAAATCCGGCTAATTTTTTTTTCATTGTTTTCCCAATATAAAAGATTTTGTGAAATTTATGATATAAATCCAATTTAACTTTATGTATATTAATATTAATTTTAGTTTTTGCTTGGAATAAGTTGCAGGAGTTTTTATCCCTTTTGCGATACCCCACAACGGAAATAGATTTTTTAATATTCCTTTAAATCTAAGAAATTTATATCCATAAATTCTGGATAAAACTCCTGAACCACGAGAATATGAAGCAGATCTCTTATATACTTTTTGTAAATCCAATGGATGAACATGGATTATATGAGGCTCGTTTCCAGAAACAACTTTTCCTAATTTTAATAGTTTAAAATTCATATCAAAATCTTCTCCAGCTGTTTTAAAATGTTTAGAATCAAACAATCCTACTTTCTCTAATATATTTTTTCTGTACGCACAACCTTTTTCATCTAATGCGGGAGAGTACACTTCTTGCCGATCATACATTATATCTTTTACTAGGGGATCGAATTTATCAAATGTCTCATCGTCATTTTTCACTTTGGAGGCTACTGCAACAATATTGGGGTCTTTAAAATTTTCAACTAATGAAATTAGCCATTTATCATTTTTTGGTAAACAGTCCGCTAAAAGAGTAACAATTATTTCCCCTTTTGATTCTTTTATACCCCTATTTAAAGAACCTGTTAAACCTAAGTTATGAGAGTTTCTTACTATTTTTACTTTCTTATTCCATTTTTTGATTATTCTTTGCACATCTTTTGTAGCATTGTCTGCTACAATAATAATTTCCTTATTTTTATATTTCTGATTAACTGCTCTTTTTATAGTTTCGTTCAAAATATGATTTTCATTATAACAAGGAATTATTACACTGATTAATTTTTTCATTTTTCAATATTTTTAAAAAAAGTCTCTAATTCTTTCACTTTGTTTTCCCATGAAAAATCATTATCTATGAGCCATTTTCTGTAATTTATTTTTTTGGGATTTTTTATTATTTTTGCTATTTTCTCAACTTTATTTTCTCCCAATACTTTATCAAAAGGAAGTATGGTTCCTGCGCCATTGCTATTTCCTATGACAATTGGGACTCCTGCAGACATTGCTTCAAGCCACGCCAAATTAAAACCAGCAGTTCTTGGCAGATTAACAAAAGCTTCACATTCATTATAGAAAGAGTTCATTTTTTCTTTTGGAATTCCTTTAGAAATGGATAGTTTTAAGCCAACTTTTTTGCTAACTTCTTTCATTTCTTTTAATGAGATTGTTTCATTATTAGTGTGAGTTTGAACCCATCCTAAATGTTTTCTTCTTTTATTTAATGGTTTGAATTCTTTCATATTAATTCCTCTATAGATAAGGGTGGATTTTGGAAAAATTTCTTTTAATTGATCTCCTATTACAACTAGTTTTTTTCCTAAGATTTTTCCTACTAATCTATGCAAGAATTTGTGGTGCCACTGGATTAAGTGAGGGTGTTTTCCAGATTTAATTCCGCAAAAACAAGTTAAATGTTTTTTCCAAAATAAAGGAGGGAATATCAGGGGAAATGCTATACTATAATCTTGAGTGTAAATAATATCATAATTATTTTCCTCCATTAGTTGTTTGATTTTTTTTCTTAATGGGAGAATTGAAGATAATAGCGAAAAGATTTTCAAGTCATCTTCTCTTGAGAGGAAATCTATAGTGTGTCCTTTTTTTCTCAATTCAAGTGCTATCTCTGTATTTGCTCTTCCCACACCACCTTTCAATCTTAATAAAACTATTAAAATTTTCATTTTATCTTTCACTATTTAAGAGAGTTTCATTTCTTAAATTTTTCAAATCTCCTTCAACCATCATTCCTACAAGTTCTTTAAAATTAGTTTTAGGTCTCCAACCAAGTTTCTCTTTAGCTTTTGAAGAATCCCCTATAAGTAAGTCTACTTCTGCAGGTCTGAAGAATTTTTTATTAACTTTAACAACTAATTTACCACCATACATTCCAACCTCATTTATTCCAACACCTTCCCATTTTATGGGAAATATCCCCCCCACTTTAAAAGCTTCTTCAACGAATTCCTTAACAGTATGTGTTTCTCCTGTAGCAATAACATAGTCATCAGGTTCTTCTTGTTGAAGCATTAACCACATTGCTTCAACATAATCTCCTGAGAAACCCCAATCTCTCTTTGAATCAAGATTTCCTAATTCTAAAATTTGATTAGGATCTTTTTTAATATCTTCTACAAAAGAAGTTATTTTTCTTGTTACAAATTCCTTTCCTCTTCTAGGAGACTCATGATTAAACAAAATTCCTGAACAAGCAAAAATATTAAATGATTCTCTATAATTCCTAACCATGTGGAATCCTGTAATTTTTGAAATACCATAAGGACTTTTTGGATAGAATGGAGTTTTTTCTGTTTGAGGGATTTCCTTAACCTTTCCAAACATTTCAGATGATCCTGCAAAATAAAATTTAGTTTGTGGAGATTTTCTTAGTATTGCTCTGAGCATATTTAAAGTCCCGTAAATATTTGTATTAAATGTTGAAGAAGGATCATCAAATGATTCCTTTACAAAACTTTGTGCTGCTAGATGATAGCACTCATCAGGCTTTACCTCATCGATTATTTCCATTATTCTAGGATAATCTTCCACAGAACCAGAATGAATGATTATATTATCTTTTATATGATTTATTCTTCCTAATCTTTGATTTTGATCTTCTAAGGCAACTCTTCTAATCAGTCCATGAACCTCATAGCCTTTATTTAACAAAAACTCTGCTAGATAAGAACCATCTTGGCCTGTTATCCCTGTGATAATGGCTTTTTTCTTTTCTTTACCTAAAAACGAATCCATTATAAAGTGTACAAGTATTTATTTTAAAAAATTATGTATTTAAAAGTGATATGATTAAATTAGACTTCTTAAAATTTAATTTTCTGTTTTTTTGTATGTTCTTTGAAATATTCCTGTTAATACTCCAAAAACATGGGCAAAATATAACAATACTATTAGAAGAGGCCCTACAAAAAATAATTTGATATCTTTAACTTTTTTATAGGGAATATATCCTCCAAAAAATATAGAGAAAATAAATCCTAAACCAATTGAATAAATCAATATTTTCAAATCAACAAAAATTCCTAATAAAGTAAGACCAATTCCTAAAAATAATAATAAAAATTCCAGAATATAAATTTTTCTTTCAATAAACATAAGAGAAAAACCTTCTGTTTTTGAATCTAAAAAAGCTAATTTTAACATCTTGCTTAAATTTCTTTCTAAAATCCATGAAACTTTTGCGTTTTTTACAAAATGATATTTAAAACCCAAATCATGTGCTCTTAAATGAAACCAATTATCATCTGCTCTTGTTAGATGTTCTGGGAAACCTCTCACTTTTTCCCATACATGTTTCTTAAAAGCGACTTGTCTATTAGAAGGTATAAATTTATCAGGATTTATTTTACCCCAATTAGGAGTTCTCCAGACTAAGAATTTTTCAATAATGTTTGAAGGTTCTATGCCCCACGTTCCGAAAACCACATCAGCATTTTTTTTGAATCCATTTAAAATCTTTTTTACCCAATTTTTTTCAAGTTTAGTACCACTATCACAAGTAAAGATTATATCTCCCTTGGACTTTTTGATAGCATAATTTCTACCTTGAGAAATATTAAACCCTATTTTTTTATAAATTTTAATCCATTTATGTTTTTTTGAGTATTTTTTAAGAATTTTATAAGTATTATCTTTTGAACCTCCATCAACAATCAAGACTTCATCTGGTCTTACCGTTTGAATTAATATTGAATTCAAAAATTGTTTTATGTTTTTTTCTTCATTTAAAACAGGAGATATTAATGATGTTTTCATTTTAAAGCTTCTTCATAAATTTTCCCTAATTTTTTATTTCTTTCTTTTATAGAAAATTTTCCATTTTTGATTAATTCTATACAATTCTTTGACATTTTCTCTCTGAGTTTTTTATCTTTAATTAAAATTTCTGTTTTATCAACTATTTTTTTTACTATCTCTTCGCTATGTCTTCTCATTTCTGTCCTTGAAATAATTCTATTAAAATCCAAAACAAATCCTGTTTTATCATTTTCAATTAATTCTTTTCTTGAAAAACCATTTACAGTTACTATAGGAATTCCGAAAGACATAGATTCTAATATAGAAAAACCAAAACTATCTCTATATCCTGGATAAACAAATATATCAGACATTGTAAATATTTTTTTGAAAAGATTTTCTTGAGACATTAATTCATAAAATTTTATTTTAGGATTTTTAGAATATTTCTTTAATATATATTCAGGAATTTCTGATATAAAGATTCCCTGAACATTTTTATATTTTTTTGTTAATTGGTCAATTGCTTCTAATGCATGTAAACCTCCTTTACCATGGAAATATCTTGCAACAAAAAGAAGATTTATGTTGTTATGTTTCTTTCTTTTTATTTTAGGCATAGGAATAGCAGGATAAACAACTTCGATTTTGTTTTTTATTTCTGGAAATTCTTTAAGAATACTTTCTTTTATATTAATTGTCCATGCAATAATTTTTTTACACTCTTTACTCAACAATATTTTTTTAATTTTTTCTTTTAAAGAATAATTTTTATTTCCCACATAAAATTGCCAGATACCTTCAAAATCAGCAACCCATGGTTTATCTTTGTTTTTTGAAAGACAATGAGCACAGTGAATTAAATCATAATCTTTTTTAGATTTTGTAAAATGAGCATTTATCATGGATATCTTAAATAAATAAATCATTTCTCTTATCTTCCATTTTAAATGTTTTGAGAAAAGAAATTTTCCTGAATTTGTAATTACTCCTTTTTGCTTTTCAGTATTTAGATACTCTATGTTTTTAGGAATATTTTCAAGCAAATATTTGTAATAAGGAGAATCTGGGAAAAATCTCCAAGGATATTGCAGATAAACTCTTATTTTTTTCATTTATTTTTAACTATTTTGAATTTAAAATAAACTTCATATTTTAAGAATGGAAATAAATAGAAAAATAACTTCTCTAATTTTAAAGGATCTTTTATTAATTTTACCAAATTTAACTTGGAATAATAAGATCTATTACTTCCTACTAAAAACTGATCAAAACTATGCCATAAAAATGTTCTGTAATGATCTGCATTTGTTCTCTGTCCAGGGTTGTCAAATGGAAGCTTTAATTCTAAAATGCAACTATCTTTGGCAACTCTTGCCAATTCATTGAGGAGGAATTTCCAATATTGAGGTCTTACATGTTCCATGCAATGGGAAGAATATATATGTTCAAAAGAGTTGTCTTGGAAAGGCAGGCCTTGTTCTATATCTACAACAATATCTGGCTTAATCTCAGAAGCCTTGTCTATATTGACAAAGCCATTCATTTTATTCCATCCGCAACCAATATTTAATTTTGGATATTTGGGTTTTCTTTTTTTCATGAAAATATTTAAAACAAGAACTTTATAAATTTAATTATGTTAATTTTGAAATTAAAATGGAAAACAAAATATCTACAATAATTCCAGTGTATCATAGTGAGAAAACTATAGAAGAAACTTTAGAAAGTTTGAAAGGAGTTGTTGATGAAATAATTGTTGTTCACGATGGGAAATGTGAAGATAATACTTTAAAAATAGCAAGAAAGTTTACAAAAAAAATTCACATTAGACCTCATAAAGGACGTTCTGCTTTTCCCTTTGCTTTTGGCCTAAAAAAAGCGAAATATAATTGGATTTTAAAATTAGACGATGATGAATCTCTTTCAAAAGAACTTCAAAAAAATATAAGAAATCTAGTAAAAACAAAAGACATTGATGCCTATAGTTTTATACACCCTCTTTGGGATGGGAAAAAATCTGTTACTAAAACCTGGCCGAGGAAGACAGTTCTTTTAAAAAAATCAAAAATATCTTACTTAGGGTTTCCAGGATTTGATATGAACATAAACACAATTGGAAAAATAAGGAAAACTAATTATGTAATAATCCATAAGCCTAAAGAAAACCAAGATGTTGGGTGGAAAGGATACAGAGAAAAGGTTTTGAAAAGATATGCTCCAAGTCAGGCAAAGAATCTTCTAAAAGATTTTAAAGAATTTCCTACTTTTCAATACAATAAAAAAGATTTCCCCTTAAGAATAAGAATAAGAAGAAATTTTCCTATTTTTACAAACACTCTTTATTCGTTTTTGGCCTCGTCTAAAATGTTTATTGAGGGAGCATGGAGAGAAGGTATTCTTGGATTAAATGTTGTTTTTAAAACATTTATTTATAATAATTACCTTGGTTATTTAATTCACAAAGAAAAATTAAAGTTAGTTAAGAAGTAGAAATTTATTTTTCCAAAATCTTGTCAATTTCTTTTCCAAAGTCTTTAACTTTGATTTTTTTTCTTTTGAATAATTTTGCTTGGACGTTTGTTCTTTTCTTTTTAACAAAATTTTCTAGCTCTTTAGCAATTTCTTTTATCATTTCTTCCCTATTATACTTTTCTCTTATTTTATGAAAAAGAGGATGGTTCTTAATGAGTTTAACATATCCTCCTTCATTAACAGCAATTAATGATTTGCCAGCCATAATAATCTCTAAAGGGACTATTCCAAAATCTTCTTGATAGCCTAAGAATAATCCTGCAATGGAATTCGCAATCAACTTTTCCAATTCTTTATTTGAAACGTTTGACTTTATTTCAACATTTTTCGTTTTCTTTTGAAGATCCTTCAATTTTTCAAAATATTTTTTATTTTCAGGATTTCCAATTAAAATTAATTTATATTTTGGATTTTTTTCTACAAATTCTTTCCAAGCTTCAAGCAACAAATCCTGTCTTTTTGGAGGATTGAATCTAGAAATATAAATAAAAGTATTCTCCTTTTTTGTTTTAATTTTTTTAGAATAAGAAAGATTAATTGGAGGATTTACTATATGAGTTCTTTTCTTTTCTAGAAGATTATGCTCTTTTGCGCGAGATAAGCTTAACTCTGAATTAAATATCACCACATCTAATTTTTTCCAAGCCTTTTTTTCAAAAATCTTGTAGAATTTTACAGCCAAAAGATACATTTGCCTGTTTAGAAAATTGTTCTTATGCCTGTTTTCTAGATTCCATTTAACAATTTTTTTATTTACTTCCCTTAAAGGAGTGTGGCAATATGCATATGTTTTACCTTTCTTGCAATTTCTGAATGTAATAAATTCTGCAACACCTGAAGTTGAGATTAAAAATTTATCATATTTCTCCAAGGGAATTTTTGAAAAAACGCTTATTGGAAGGAATAATCCTCTTAAAATATGCATTTTCGCAAACTTTTGAGCAAATTTTGGAGCAATTACATTTATCTTAAATTTTTTGAATTCATCAAAAGTATTTTTTTTGTCATATATCCAAGTATAAATTTCAACTTTGTTTTTTGTGTTCATTAAAAAATCCAAAACAACTTTTTCAGCACCCCCTTTACTTTTTATCCATGGGTGAAAAAGTGCAATTTTCATTTTGTTTTATAATAAAAGTAGTTCATAAAGTTTGTGAAATAAGAAACTATTTGGTAAATTTTAAATCATCAAGTTCTGCATATTTTCCAGAAGTTCTTAAAAATTCTTCTTTTTCAATAATGTTTGAGGGATAATCGACCTTCCAAATTTTTATTGGTCCTCTGAATCCTTGGAAGTAAACAAAGTCTTTGATATTAGCACCTTGTGAGTTTAAATTTGTGACAAAAGGGTCATTTTCAGAATGTTCAAGTGTTATGGTCTTGTAATTTTCAAAGGCATCATTTAAAAAATAAAGCTGAGCAAACAAACTCTTTGAAACTTTTGGAGATAAATAAATTACACTCCCAAAATTGTCTATTTGAATTTGTTGATCGCTTTGAGTAATTCCTGGAATTACTCTAACAACTGCATCTAATCCTCCACCAAAATCAATTAGGTTTTCATTGTGGTAAAGATATTTTATAGGAATGTTTATTTGTTGTTCATTATAAATAAAAACCCCTTGTGGTTGAGCGAAGTTTGTTGAAATTCCTTCATTAGAAACTTGCAAGATAACTCCTGCCACTATTGTGCCTTCTGAAGGTAGAAATATTTCATTTCCCCCTTGATTATAGATTATATCTTCATCAACTCGTACACCTCCATTATAAACCCTTAATATTCCTTCTGCTGTTTCCTGAGTTTGGCTTGGATTTAAAGGCATTACTGGAATTTGTGAATATCTATCACCTGTATTTTCATCACTTCCTATTTTGCTGTATGCAGGATATTTTCCTAAGTCAGTTGGGTCAATCAACAGGTAAGAAACATCTTGAGTTTTCATAAAACTTAAAGCGCTTTCAGGATTTGGCGTTGTTAATAAATATCTTCCAATCAAATGATCCCAATAACCCGTTCCATGTCCCCCGTCTGTTACAGTCGGCCTTTCACCTAAATACTGAACCCAATAACCATAATCCCACCAGTGAACAAAAATCGAACCTTCAGGAGTATTCTCTCTTACCCAGGACATTGCTTGCTGCCACTGGATGTTTGCAGAAGGTCCTATTTGTTTTGCTTGTTGTTTAGAAATCTGATAAAAACCAGGAGAACTATTTTCTAATGGATTTCCCATCCCACTAACAATAAGTCCTAAAACAGAAACAGCAAAAATAATAAATAAAATCATTTTGAAGAAATCATCTTTACTTTTTTTTGCATAATCAAACAGTTTTACAACACTAAAACAAGCCATAAAAACAATAAACGGAGTTATTACAAATACAAGTCTTATACCACCTCTTCCTGCTACAAGCATGAGGAAAAGCCAGGATGCAATTATTATTAATTCACTTTTTATCTTTATTTTCTCTTTGGCATAAAGCCATGTAGAATATCCAAAAAATAATATGTAACTTCCAAACTGAAAAAGCTTACTAATGAGATTTGTTCCATTGAATAAAGAACTAGGTGAAATTTTACTAAATAAAATTCCTGAAATAAAAATAACCCATGCGAACACAAATAAAAGCTTGTGTTTGCTTTTTTCAATTCCTTTTGAGATTTCAATTCCTATAAGAACCATCCCAAAATAAAAAAGCCAGAAAAACATTTTACTTATTTGGCCAATTAAGTTAACTAAATAAGTTTCACTGTTTTCAGCCACAGTTGATCCTGTTCTTGAATCTCCAAAAGGATCAAAGATTCTGCTAATTATATCCGCAATCAATGAGAAGAAATTTTCTCCTCTTAGAGATATTAAAACAGCTCCTACAAAAAATACAGAAAACATGCTTAACAAAATCCTGTATTTTTCATATTTTTTCAAAAAATCATTTCCTCTTTCAGTTAATTTTATAAAAATAAACTCCGAAAGTAAAAATCCAAAAACAAACAAGCTAATTAATCCACTTGATGATAAGGTAAATTTATTCAATACAGAAATAATTTCATATCCAAAGATAGGGGCTAATAAAATGCTTGAAAAAAACCATGAAGAGTAGAAAATTAAGTATTTGTTTATATTTAAGTTTTTATTTTCCTTTGTATCTAGAGCCCATAAAATAAAGAAACTTAAGGGGATAATCATAAAAACAAAATGTGCAATCCCCCCCCAACTCGCGACAGTGAATGAAGTTAAAAGACCTGTT
Source organism: Candidatus Woesearchaeota archaeon (assembly GCA_964342415.1). Lineage (GTDB taxonomy): Archaea > Nanobdellota > Nanobdellia > Pacearchaeales > GW2011-AR1 > CAYFFD01. The sequence goes on from CAYFFD010000003.1 coordinate 36,087, forward strand.
AGAATTCCTAAAAGCGAGATTTTCAAAAGTTTATTGTTTTTTTCTAAGAACTTTATTCCCAAAACATAAACTAACATAACTAAAAAAAACGCCATCATTCCAAAAGATTCATGGTCTGAAAACCCTGCTGTAGTTCTGAAAAGATATGGAGGAATAATTGATAAAAAAAGACTGCTAATTAATGCAGTGATTTTTGAGTTTGTTAGTTTGTAAATTAAAAAGAAAAAGAAAATTAACCCCAAACCAAAGAAAATTACTGGAGAAATAACGTTTATGAACTGTAGACTAAACTCTCCAAAAACATTCGCAATTTTATACATAAAAACCACTACTTGAGGCATAATTTCAGGTGAGAATCCCAATTTTATAGGAATATATCTCATTGAATCAAAGGCTGGCAAGAATCCTTGTTCAAGAATCGTTTCAGCGATTCTCAAAAAATAAAAAGGGTCTAATGCTGTTGGGATGTACATACCTGTTGTGGAATCTTTCAATAAATCTAGATTTTGAATTCTTATCTTAAAACTAATAAAAATAATTATTGAAAGCAAAAAAAGATAAATGGAATTTATAACTATCTTGTTTTTAAGAAAATTCTTTACTTGGTTAAATACCTCTGAAATTTTTCCTACATTGAATGAAATTTCTTCGCTCATTTTAAATTGAAAATAAATCTTATTTTAAAACTTTGGTTTACATAAATATAAAGAAGGCGAGAATTATTACAATGATTTGAAAACCATTTATCAAATAAACAACTTCTTTCTCATAAACTTTCTTTTTTATCTTTTTGAGTATTAAAATCGCTAAATGTTCCAAGCCGTAGATTTTTTTGTATGGCATTTCTAAACTATTGTCTTTGTTTGGTTTTGCAAAAGAGTGTTTTTCAAGATTTCCTCTTAACTTTAAGGTTGTTTCAATTATGTAAGGTATAAAGACAAATACTGCGATTTTTTCAAAATTTCCAAGTATTGCCATGATTGCAATTAATCCTCCTATTGACCATGTCATAGAATCTCCCGGAAAAACTTTAGCAGGATATTTGTTAAACATATAAAATGCGATTAATGAAAAAACCATTATCATTCCAACTAATGCAAGCCATGAAGATTCTGTTTTGTATGCAACAAAAGACAAAAAAGACAAAATTATTATTCCTTGGCTTGCTTCTAAACCATTAAATCCTGCAAGAAAGTTATAAGTTGTTGCAGCTCCTGCAATTCCTATAGGAACTAATAGTAAAGGATATAAAATTCCGAAATTAATAGTTCCTAAGATAGGAAGGTTCATTGTAGATGTACCGACATTAATGACAACTAAAGGAATGGATGCAAAAAATGCAAGAATTAATCTCCATTTTTTTGACAACCCTCCATCTTTCCAACCCCACAAATCATCGATAAATCCGATGATTATAAAAATTAATATTACTGTAAGCAAAGCAAATATTTCGACAATTTCATTATTGAGTGTTCCTATAAAAAAAGTTTTAACCGCAATATAATACAAAACTCCTAACACAAATGAAAGCACAACAACAATACCTCCTGAAGAGGCAACGTTTTTAGGGTGTTTGAACTTATTCATATCTTCCCATAAAAATCCCATGAACTTTGCCTTTTTAATCCAAATCGGGAGAACAATTAATGTTATTAAAAAACTAATCACAAATGCTGGCAAAAGTATAAGTTCCATAATTAATTTTAATGTTTAATGCTTTTAAAATTTGTGAAAAGATAAGTCATTAACAAACATTGCTAATTAAAAAAAAAGAGGTGTAAAATACACTTCAATTATTCCTGCAATAACTAATAAGAGTACTGCTATGAAAAGAAGCATTACTGTGTTTTCTAAAATTCTAAAAAAGATTTTACTTCTTATTCCATTTCTTATTACTCCTACTCCAAAGATCCCTCCTGCAAGGGCTGTTACAAAATAAGCTGCAATTTCTGGAAATCCATGGATCATATATCTTGCGATTCCTATCGGAATTCCACTTATTTGATAGTCTGTGAATACTCCTATTGCTGCGGCAATAACACTTGCATTCCAAGCGAGAACAAATATCGCGCCTGCACCAAAAATCAACGAGAAAATCAACGTGAAAATCATAACATAAATATTATTACTTATTATTGACAAAAATCTTGTTTCTTTTGCCACTGCACCTGTTGCCACTGATCCAAAAGAGTTTTTTAGAACACAATCTTCCACATTTCCAGGACTGTTTATTGCGCAATATGTTTCTACTTGAGCATTGAATAAAATTGGATCTTGCAAAATATTATTTAAGAGAGCAAATGCAACGATAAATCCTAGAAAAAGCCACATGAAAGCATAAAGGGCATCACTGTGCATTTTCCAGACACCAAAAAAACCTTCAATTTGTTCATCTTCTTCTTCCTCTTTTTTAAACAAAAAATACATAAATGGTAACGAGAACATGACTGAAAATGTAACAACAAGTATTCCTGCAAATTGATATAAGACAGGGTCGTTTGCAAAAAACCATTTTACAAGTAAGAGTGATAATGAAGCATAGACAAGACCAACGAAAAACATTTTCAAAGGTCCTTTTTCAAGCCTTTTTGGATTAATGATTGATTCGAACATCTTTTCACAAGAAAAAAAGAATTTTTAAATGTTCGTTGTCTTTTAAATTAATGAAAAAAGAGGTAAATAGAAAAAAATTCAATAAAATTATTCGTGACATTGAGGATGTTAAAATTCAAGGGGCAACAGATATAGCAAAATTTGCATTGAAAGCTTATTCTTTAATTCCAACAAAATCTTCAAAGAAAAAACTTATTTCCTTAAGGCCCACTGAACCATTGCTTTCAAAAGTTCTTAATGAAACTGAAAAAAAATCACCTAAAGAAATTTTAAAACATTTTTTAGATACAAAAGAAAAAATAAATAAAAATATTTTAAAGTTAATAAAAAACAATGATGTTATTTTTACTCATTGTCATTCTACAAGTGTTAGCAATGCTTTTATTTATGCAAAAAAGAAAAAAAAGAAATTTGAAGTTTACAATACAGAAACTCGCCCCTTGTATCAAGGAAGAAAAACAGCTCGTGAATTGAAGAAAGCAAGAATAAAAGTTACTATGTTTGTTGACTCTGCTGCGATGATTGCTCTTACCAAAAGACAAGGAACAAAAAAAACTAATAAAGTTTTTATTGGAGCCGACGCTTTGCTAAAAAAAGGCGTGATAAACAAAGTTGGAAGTGCGATGATTGCAAAAATTGCTTATGATAATAAAATTCCTTTTTATATTATTTCTGATTCTTGGAAACTCGCCAAAAAAAATGTAAAACTTGAGGAAAGAGATTTTCATGAAATCTGGAAAAAACTTCCAAAAAATTCTAAAATAAAAATTAGAAATCCTGCTTTTGAATTTGTGCCAAAAAAATATATAACAAAAATTGTTTCAGAATTTGGAGTTTTAAGTTATAATGATTTTTTGAAAAGAGTTAAAGATTAATTTTATTGAACATTATCAACACTTTTTATTAATCCCCTTAATTCTCCATTAACATTCTCCAAATTTTTATCAAGCTCTTTTTTAACTTCTTCAAGTTTTTCAATTTGTTTTTCTATGATTTTTTTAGTTTCAGAAATATTTTTTTTAACAAAAGTTTTGTCTCCAATATTTACTATTAACTCTTCTGAAAGAAGTTTTGCTTTTGCAAAAATTCCTTTTCCAATTGGAGCAAGAATTTCTTTTCCTTTTTTTCCATCAAGTCCATCAAGCCCTAAACTTAAAGAGTTCAATTCAACTATTCCTTGCTCAACAGCTTGTAACTGTTGCTGTAACTGTTGAACCTGCTGCTCAAACATACTTAACTTAAACAAAATTTCTTGCTGCTCTTGTTGATTTTTTTCAGTCATTGAAAAAGAAATAATTAACTGCTTTTAAGGTTTGTTACACAACGTTTAAAATCTTCCTTAGAATTATACTAGAACCAATCGCTACTCCAATATACCACCAAAGCCATGTGCTAGCAATTGCCGTTTCTAAAAAAATTCCTCTAACCCACCAGAATATAAGGATTAATGGTAGAAATGTAAAGAACATTGGTCTAAAAGAATGTTTCATTAATTCCATTGAAGATGCCATCATCTCTTTCTGAATTTTTTTCTGCTTATCCAAATCTCCTTTATGTTCCTTAATATCTGCTTGATGTTTTTTTTGAATCCCTTTAAGTTCCTTCATTCTGTTTTGATCTGTGAAATATTTTGTAACCAAAGTCATGGCTAAGGTAACTAGAAAAGAAATAGCAACAACACTTACTTTAGGATTTGAAATCATTAAGTTTTTTAATGCCATTGTTTGAAAAGGTGAAATTGGTTTTTAAATATTTTTAACTAATAAATTTTTTCATTGCAGGGGCCATGTCCATTGAATGTTGCTGTGCAATATTTTGGTAAAACTGGTAGAAGATCATTATTACAAGTAATATTGCTGTTCCTGAAACTAGGGCTCCTAAAAGATCTGTGACAGATGCTAGCAAACCTATTGCAATTCCTCCCATTATCGTTAGAGGCATGATATACCTATCAAGAATGCTTTCCAAAACCCTTTCATCCTGCCTAAATCCTGCAACCTGTAAGCCAGAAGCTGCAATCTTGTGTGCCTGTGCCTTTGAATCCATTCCAGCTGTCTTGACCCAAAAAACCGCAAACAATGTTGAGAAAAACACGAAAAATAAAACATGAGTTATTCCTTGTAAAATATAGATTGGTAAAAATCCACCTCTTATAATTAATTCTAAAATATTAGTTGAACCTATCCAAAATGCAAATCCAGAGACTGGCTGTCCTTGAACAAAACTTCCCATAAATCCAAAGTAAGAAGCAAACTTTGCCATTCCGGTACATGCAGCCGCATTTCCAGAAACACAAGGAATTGCTGCGTTTTCAAGCATTCCTCCGAAGAGCTGAATGTTTGCAGCCAAGGCAGCTGTTAAAATAACAGGGATAACAGAAGTATAAAAAAATGACAAAGGCCATTTTACACCATAGCCTCTTAGTTTTCCGAATGATAACGGAATTTCAATCTTTAATGATTGTGCCCATATGACAAGCAAGAAAATTAAAATAGTTGCAAGAATTGCTGCAAGTGCAGATATAAATTCTATTGGGAATCTGCTTAAGATGGACTGAATTAAAACAAGAACTTTTCCGGAGCAAGGTATTGCGCTAAGATTTAATAAACAATTTTCTCCTTGTTGATTTACAAACTGAAATGCGCTGGTGATAAGCCTCCAACTTACTCCTGCAGCTATAAACAAACTAACACCAGAACCAAATCCCCATTTACTAACTAAACCATCCATGTAAAAAATCGCCAACCCTCCTAAAATTAATTGCAGTATCAAAACATATGTAAATCCTGGAGCTGCCTGAAGCCCTTGCATTAAAACATATATGAAAGCTTCAAAAACTATGAAAAACAAAACTAAAAGCTTTTGAACTCCACTGAAAAACTTTTTCCCTTCATCTGTTGTGGTATCAATATTCAAGATTCCTGAGCCAACCAGTAATTGTAAAATAATCGAAGCCATAACAATTGGCCCTACTCCTAAAGAGATAATGCTTCCAAACTCTGTTCCCAAAATTATTGCCAAAAACTCAAATCTTTCAAGTGCATTATTTGAAAGTCCAAAAAGAGGAATATTTGCAAGAATAAAAAAAGCAGCTAGAACAATAAGTGTCCATTTTAATTTTATATTAAATCCTAGTTTTTTCTCTTCTGGTTTAATAACTTCTGGAATGTAATTAAAAATTTTTCTAAAGTCCATTTTATTTAGCAGGTGATTTACCTAACTGAATTTCTCCACCACTTTTTTTAATTTTTTCAACCGCTGATTTTGAGGCACTTTTTGCCTTTATTATTAATTTATTTTTTGGAATGTATTCTTTAGATCCTGCAAGTATTTTATATGAACTTAAGTTAATTTCAAATTGATCTCCTGTTTTTTTTGCAAGACCTTTTTTAACATAGCTTTCAAGATCTAATTCAATTTGCTGCAAATTTATTTTTTTACTTTTATCTTTTTTTGTTCCTCTGCTTGTTATTCCTTGTTTTCCAAAATATTTGTTTCCATAAAGTTTTGTTATCAAAGTTTTTTTGTGGTCAGCCCTTTTACCACTTCCAGACATTCCCTTCCCACCTTTATGTCCTGACTTTTTGTGTTTTTTCCTAGCACCGTAACCATGAGTTCCCATACCTCTACCTTTCATTCTTGAAGATTTTTTTCTTTTTTTTGTTATCATTTTATGTTGTTTTTGCTAATTTAGGGAGGTGTTTTTCCATTATCCCTTTAAGATATTCTGTTTCATCTTCCCTTAATTCTAGAGAACCTTTATTAACAGATATAAATCTGCTTGCTGCTAGTCCAACAAAATATAATTCAGGTGTATTATCTAACCCCCTTCCGATAAACATAAACATTCTATTTAATCTACCAATATATGCTCCATTTCCTATTTTAAAACCAAGCCCAATAGTGTAACGTTCTCCATAATTAAAAGTTAAATTATCTAATGGCATTTTATAACATCCTCTCAACTAAATCATTTATTTTATTTTTATTATTTCCTAAAACTCCTTTTGGAAAATTTAATTTACTTTTAATTCCTTTTCTTGGGGGGTGAAGTCTGAAAAAAGGCTTTAAATTTAACTCCTCATATTTTTTTCCTTTTTTTAATTCTTCAATAACTTTTTTTGAATCAATCTTTTTGTTTTTGTTAATTAATTGCCCTCTTTTTTCAACAAGCTTTTCAAACGTTTCATCACTTATTTCTCCAAAAGCTACAAAATTTTCTACTTTTTTAATCATTCCAAGATATTCTTTCTTACCATTTAAGACTACACAAGTATATTTTCTTCTTAATCTTAATCTGTTTAAGGTTTCATTTATTTCTTTCTTTAATCCAACTCTTCCTTTAATTCTTATTACACAAATCATTTTATATTAGTTTTTTCCAGTGCATTAAAACACGCTTTAATTAAGTTAAATGTGGTTCTTTTCTTTCCAGATGTTCTACTATAAACATCTTTTATTCCTGCAAGCCTTAAAATTTTTTTCAACTCTTTTGCTACAACTAAACCCGTTCCTTGGGCTGCTGGTATTAATGTTACTCTTACACTTCCACCCTTTCCTGTGATCTTAAGAGGAACAGTGTGTTTTTCATCACAAGAGCAGTCAAATCCTGAGCAAGATCTTTTTACACCAATGAGGTTTAATTTAGCCTTTCTTGTTGATTTCTCCCTTGCAGGAAGAGTTTCTTTTGATTTTCCAATTCCTATTCCAACATGTCCATTTTCATCTCCAACAATTGATAATGTTGAAAATTTTGGGACATTCCCTTCTTTTGTTTTTCTTTGAGTTTGACGCCATATTCTCCTTTTCCCTCCTCCAAACTTTCCCTTAGACTGTCCAATATTCACAAGTTCTACTTTTACATCTATCAACGAATCAACAATCTCACTTTCAAGAATTTTTCTTTCATTGTCAAGGATTTCATCAATGTTTTTTACTTTTCCATCTTTGACTTCTTTTCCAAGTTTTGTTTTGGGTTCCCAGCCACCAATGTCCACATAATCTCTTGATTTAAATTTTCTCTCTTTTGAATCTTCTTGATTATTTTCTTCTACTACTTTTGTTTCAACTTTTTCTTCAGATTTTTTTATATCTTCTTTAGGAGTTTCAACTACTTCTTTAACTTCTTTCTTTTCTACTTTTTTCTCTTCTGTTTTTTTGATCTGTTCTTGTTCTTGCATTTTATTCTTTTTCTATTTTAGATTTAATTTCACTAAATGATTTTGAAAAATCCTTTTTCAAATTTTTTCCCATTATTTTTTCTTCATCTGGAAAAACATTTTTTTTGTTTTCAACTTTAACTCCTGCATCAATTAATCCTTTCAAAAAAGCGAAGATCTTTGCCTTGTGTAAAACTCTAATCATTCCAAAATCAATTATTGGAGTTTCTTTTTTATCTTTGATAATTTTTGCACCCATTAAAAATCCTGTGAGGTATGAGGCTGGAATTGATTTTAAACTTCCTTGAAATTCTTTTGGCCACCCATATTTTATCAAATGTTTTGAACTTAATCCAATTTCAACTTTGTCTTTTGTTTGATTATTCGTAACATATTGCGCAATAACATATTTGTTGGTTTTTCTAAAAACTATTCTTGGTTTTTTTCCTTTCAACAATTTTAATCTTTTTAGATAATCTGTTTTATTTTCTCTCCTCCTTTTTTTCAGTGTTTTTTTCATTTGCCTGCCTCCACATATTGTTTTAAATGAGATTTACTTCTGAAAAAACGATTTCTAATTTTTTTCCTTACATCATAATATTTTTCTTTTGAAACATTTTCTTGGTTTTTCATTTTAGAAATATAATCTCTTAATTTTCTTGTTAATATTACATATTCTTGTTTTCTTTTTTTCACTTTTTTCTTTATTTTTCCATCACTTCTTTTTCTTTTTTTCTTAATATTTTTCTTTCTCCCTTTAATTTCATTTACAATTATTGCGCCATTATCTTTTAAGTCTCTAATATCTTGTTTCGTTATGGCTTCTTTTATTTCGTTTATTCTTGATTCCAAAAATACAATTCTCTTTTTACCAACTTTTAATGTTCTTGTTGCAAGTTCTTTTTTCTTTGAAAGGTTCATTTTTTCTTAATTTTTTCTAAAAATTTTTTAATATTTAAATTATGTATTTGTATTTTCATTTCTTTTGCCTTTTTTGCTAAATCTATTTTCTTCTTTTTTCCAACATTTCCTAAGATAATTCTATTCCCTTTTTTTTCAAGGTCATTTAAGTTTTTGACAATCGTGAAGCCTTTAGCTCTTCTATCTTTTTTGCTTTTCTTATACCCAACACTAACCACTGAAGGATAACCCTTTCTTTTTTCCCTCATTTTATTATCTCTTCCCTTTGGATTTTTCCATTTTTGCTTTTTCTTTCTTTTTTTCCCTAATTTTGAATATCTTCCCCAATCTCTTCTTAAAAATTTCATATTTCTTTACCTGCTTTATTTATAATAAAAATTCCGTCCTGGAAAATTCTTCTATCTCTTGATCTTATTCTTGTGGCCTTTTCAAAATTTGCTGCTGTTTGTCCTACAAGTTCTTTATTGTGAGAAGTTGCTGTTATTATATCTCCATCTATTTCAACTTTAACACCTTCTAAAATTTTTGATTTTCTTGGAATCTTTTCTCCAAGAAAATTTTTTATTATGGCCTCATTTTCCTTAATTTCAACACTCATTGGAAAATGACTTGAACATATTTTTAATTTATATTCAAATTTATTTTGCACACCTTTAATCATATTTCTCACATGGGCTGCTATTGTATTTATCATCTTTTTTTCATTTTTTGTAGCTTTTTTATTTCCAATTACTATTTTACTATCTTTTTTTTCAAGAGTGATTTTGTTTATATTAAATTTATTTTTTATTTCACCTTCATTTCCTTTTATACTTATTAGATTTCCAACTATTTCTGCTTCAATTTCTTTCGGAATTTCAATTTCCTGGAAAATTTCCTTTCTCATTTTAATTAATAAAAATATGCAATTAAACACCCTCCAATGCCCTCATCCAAAGCTTCTTCATGAGTAATTAATCCTTTGTTTGTTGAGATGATAATTATGCCTAAATTTCTTGAAGGTAAATATCTTCTTCTGTATTTTTCTATTTGATTCTTATTTACAGTAAATCTTGGTTTTATTGCCTTACAATCTAGCAAGTCACCTACTACAACTTCAACACTTTTTTCCTTGCCATTTATTTTATATTTTTTTATCATGTTTCTTTGCTTCATCATTTTTAAAATTTCAATTAATAAATTTGAAATTCTCTTTATCTTTACATTTTTTTTCTTTGCCTTTTTGGCATTTCTTATCATATTCATAGCATCTGCAACAATATCTTGTGACATTTTAACTGTATTTTTTAAATCCAATATCTTCGGCAATTTCTCTGAAACAATGCCTGCATAAATTTAATCCGTATGATTTTATATGGGCTCCAAATCTTCCACATCTTTCACATTTTCTCACTGCAATTCCTGTTTTTCTTTCTTTTGGCTTGTTATGCTTCAAAAATTTTTCCATTATTACAGGTTTGTTTCTTAACTGCTTCAAAAATTTTTTCCAATCACTTGCTGTCATTCGAAACTCGTTTGGAAATTTTCTTCCATAAATTTAATTATCTCTTCTTTTGAAATTCTCTGCCTTTTCGGAATTTTTCCTTTTTTTATTTTTTTTAATCCTGTTCTTTTTCCAGCTCTTTTGAAAACTACTGTGATATCTAAACCCATAATTCCAATATCTCTCCTATATTCAACTCCAGGAATTTCAATATACTCTTTTATCCCAAATGAAAAGTTATTTTCACTTATTTGACTTTTTTTAAGAGTATTATCAATTGTAGCTAGCATTTTTTTTAAAAACTCTCCAGGATTTTTTCTTAAAGTTACAACTGCTCCAACTTGTAGTTTTGGTCTTACCCCAAATGATGGAATCCTTTTTCTTGATTCCATTTTTGCAGGCTTTCTTTTAGTGAGTATCGAAAGAAGTTCAAATCCTTTTTCCAAATGATCTCCAATTCCTCCTACACTCAGAACAACTTTCTCAATTTTTATTTTCTTCATAGGATTTTCATGATCAACTTTTTGTTTCATTTGATTTATTTCCATTTTATTCGACGACCATTAATTGTTTAATTAAAACATTTATTTTTTTATCCTTGATATCTAATTCGACCATTTTCCTTTCAGGATTTATTTTGTTAACTTTCCCCTTTTTACCAGAGTGTTTTCCTTCAAACACAATTGCATTGGATTTTTCTTTTAAAGGAATGCATTTTCCAATATCTTTTTTTGTTAAATCAATTAAAACAGAATCATTGATATTACATTTTATTTTTGATATAAAATTTCTACCATCTATAAGATTTAACTGCTCCTTTTTCCCCTTCAAAATTTTTTTATTCACAATTTTTGATGTTTTCTTGTTTGCTTCAGATTCTTTTATCTCGTTTATTTCGAATTTCCCATTTTCAGACAATTCAATTCGATAATTCTTTTTTGATGGAACTACTTTTATTATGTCGAACAATAATGCACTGTTTTTTTCGTCAGTAATAGGTTTGCTGTTAAGTAAAATATTTTTTTCATGAATTGCTTTCTTTACTTCTTTTCTGTTTTGCGCTAACTTCAAAATATCTCTTAAAATTACTAAAATAGGAATTCCATTTTTTAGATTAAAGCTAGGCCGGACTATGTAAGCTGTGCCTTTTCTTGGTACAGGCCATTTTTTTGGTATTTTTTGTCTTTTCAAATGCATTTTATTTTTCCTTATTTTCTTTTTTGGGATTTAATTTTTTAGTTGTCTCTTTTTTATTTTCAGCTTTTTCAACCTTTTCTTTAATTCCTAATTTTTTCAATCTTTGTTTATCTTCTAAATTTAATTCAACAATTTGTAAATTTGAAGGCCTTAATCTTACATTCACTTTTGAGCCATCTTGTTTTTTGACCTGAATTCCTTCAATACTTATCTTTGTTGTTTTTATTTTTACTTCAGATACTTTTCCTTGTTTCTTTTTAAATTTTCCACGCATAACTTTAACAACATCTCCTTTTTTGACTATTATATTTCTTTTTCCATGCTTTTTTCTCAAATCTTTTGATAAATTAACACTTAGAAATTTCTTTTTTATGTGCAATGGAGCATTTGCTAAGTACTTCCTTTGTTTTCTTGGCTGTTTACTCGCCTTCCATTTTTTACTAAATTCTTTTTTCATTTTAATATACTATTTGTGCAATTTTTGCAACTTGTTTCCATCTTTCTGAAATTTCTTTTGCAACAGGCCCTTTAATTTGTGTGCCTTTTGGGTTTCCCTTATCGTCTTTCAAGATTGCAACAGCATTATCTTCGAAAGCAATTCTTTCTCCATTTAATCTTCTGTAAGGTCTTTTTTGTCTTATCACTACTGCGTCGAAGACTTTCCCTTTCATATCGGGGATTCCTTTTCTTACACTCACCTTTACCCAATCAGCTATCTTTGCATACCCTTGTCTTCCTTTTGTGGTTTTACCTTTTTTTACACCAACTAATCTTACTATTTTTGCTCCACTATTATCAGAAGCAATTAATTTTGCTCCTAAATTCAATCCTCTGGTTGCTTTTGCGCTTATTGCCTTCATTTTTCTTTTTTATCTTTTATTTTTTCGATGACCGCGAAATGGATTATTTTGCTTAATGGTCTACATTCTTGAATTTTAATTAAATCACCAATCTTTACTTTATCTTCCATGCAAATTGGAAGACGAGCGTGAATTTTTGTTCTTGATTTTTTGTACCTTTCATATTTTCTTACATAAGTCATTCTTTCAAATTCTATTGTAACTCTTTTTGAAAATTTTTTTATAATTCTTCCCTCAAAGTTTCTTCCTCTTGTTTTTAAATTTCCATGGATGTGGCAATTTTTATCATTACAATTTAAATTTTTCACAGCACCTGCTAAGTTTTTCTCCATTTCTCCTTTTCCAACTTTTCTTTTTTCTTTTTCCATTTTTATTTTGTGTGTTTTTCTAATTACTTATTGATTCTTCTTCAAACCCAAGGTTTACAAGCAAGGACTTCACTTTTTTCGAATGATCTCCTTGAAGTTCGATCACATTGTCCTTGTAGGTTCCCCCACAAGCAAGCTCGTTTTTCAGAGACTTTGCGATTTTCTTTACGTCAATTCCTTTTTCGAAACCTGTAACCACAGTCATTATCTTCCCATATCTTTTCTTCTCTGTTGTTACTTGTACCTTCTGCGCACTTTTTATGATCTGTTCACACACACATGCCTGCTGAGGCAGGCCACATTTTGGACAAATTTCCATGTTATTTATTTAAGGTAAGTATACGGGCAATCATTTTTTTAATTTCTTTTATTTTTGGACCTTTCTTTGAAGCATTGGCCTTCGTCTTTACTAATTCGATTTTTAATTCTTTCAACTTTTTTTCTTTTTCATCTTTACTCATTTTTTTAATTTCTTCTATTTTTCATTTTTTAATATTTTTTTGTCTTGTCTTTCTTTTTTATTTTTGAGGAATCTATCGAATTAATTTTTTCTGCATTTTCTTTTAACTTTAAAATAAATTCATCATTAATCTCAATTTTATCGAATAATTTTGCTTTTGGAGAAAGAATACTTACTTTAACTCCAACAGTTCCTGGTTTTGTCTGTGCTTTTGTTTGAGCCTTATCAACTACTTTTGCACTATCTCCAACTTTTTTTAAATATCCTTGTGCGAAACGCCAGGGTTTCGCCCTTTTTCCAGGCAGTTTGCCACCCAACCTTATTTCTACTCCTAATGCTCCGGCATTCATTATTCTTTGCAAAGTCCTGTATGCAATAACTTTGAACTTTAGAGGACCCAATCTTTCTAATGTGAGTGCTATCTCATCTGCAATTATTTGGGAATCAAATTCAGGTTCTATTACTTCATCTATTTCAATATGAGGGTTATCAAGATTGAATTTTTTCTTTAAGTTACTAGTTAATTCTTTGATTTTCTCTCCTCCTCTTCCAATCACTAAACCGGGTTTGTTTGTTGAGATAATCACTTTTTCACCAACCGGTGTGTATTCAATTTTAATTTTGCTTATTTTTCCTTTTCCAAGATTATTTTTGATATATTCCTTTACCGCGAACTCATCTTTCTTGAATTTAACTGCTTTTTTATCTTCCATTGTGTTTCGAAGGTTTCAGTGCGTTCGGAACGCAACTAAAAATTTTAATTTTTTGAACTTCAATGATTTCATTTTATTTTTTGATTTCTTTTTCTTTTTTCTTTTTTGAAATCTTTTTTGCAACTATTTTGATATGTGTTCTTTTTCTTCTTACTCTTCCAAATTTTCCATATGGGCGAGAACCAATATTTGCAATTGCTTCTGTGATTACTGGATTTTCAATTTCATGGAAATTAGCATTTGTAGATAAATTTTTAAGTAATTTTACAAAATGTTGTGCTGCTTTTTTTGGGAATCTTCCAGACATGATTCCTTTCTGATGTGGGATTTCACCCTTCATTGGAACTGGTTTTTTTCCAATGATTACTTTTTCCAGATCATCAATTGCACCTTCAATTTTTTTACCTTTAATAAATTTGCAAACAGCTACTGAGTGTTTTGTAGATATGTGAAGATCAGATGCGTTTACAACTGCTTGCGTTTTCTTAACTTTTGGTTTTGTTTCAACAGGCTTTTTTATCTCATCTTTTTTAGATTCTTCTTTTGGTTTTTCCTTTTTTTCAGAAGCCTCTTTTTTCTCTTCAACTTTTTTTATATTCTCTTTTGGAGTTTCAACTGCTTTTTTTATAGGTGTGTTTGAAATTGATTTCTTTTGTGTATCCACTACCATTTTCTTTACTTCATTTTTCTTTGGAGTGTAATCTTTTTCTGTCATTTTTATTTCTTGGATTTAGACTTCGTTCCTTTTGTTGCACCAACTCCTGCCTTTCCATGTTTAATTCTTGCACGCGTGGGTGAAAACTCTCCTAACTTATGTCCAAGCATTTCTCCTGTTATTTCAGTACGAATAAAATTTCTTCCATTGTAAACATCAATTTTCATTCCAACCATTTCAGGAGTGATAATCAAATTTCTTGAATGAGTTCTGACAGCTTTGTTTTTTGCAATTTTTGCTTTTGATCTGTTTATGAAATCCTCAATTTTTTGAAACTGCCTTAAAACAAATCTTCTTTGCCTTGATTTCAGATATTTTGAAAATTCCCGAACATCTAATTTTTTTAACTCATCCAGAGTTTTTCCACGATATGTAAATTGTTTTTTTGTTAATTCCATTTTTATCTTTTCTTCCTCCCTGTTCTTTTAGGCCTTATTAATCCAACCTTTCTTCCAGGTGGAGCATTTCTCTTGGCAATTTTACTTTTTGGATTTTTACCTCTTCCACTTCCGAAAGGGTGATCTATTGCATTCATTTTAACAGCAGATGTTCTTGGCCATAATTTACTTTTTGCTTTTTTAATATGAAATTTTTTCCCTGCTTTGACAACAGGTTTTTCAAGTCTTCCTGCTCCAGCAATTACTCCTATAATCGCCCTACAATTTTTGTGAAATTTTTTTTCTTTTTTTGAAGGCATTAAAACAAAGTGGCTTTCTTCAACAATCTTATTAACTGTAGCAGAACTTCCTGCAGTTTTTATAAAAATTCCTCCATCTCCTGGCTTAGATTCGATGCAGTAAATTTGAGTTTTTAATGGGATGTCTTTTAATTTCATTATATTTCCACTTTTTATTTCACTTGATTCAAAATTAATTTTTTGTCCTTCAACCATTTCATTAAAAGCAGGAATAAAAAATATTTCATTTTCATATTTTACTTTTGCCAAAGGGGCGCTATGACCTCCAGAATCTAAAAGCCTAATAACAGTTCCTTCTTTCTCAAGTTTTTTTGGATATTTTATTCTATGCTTAAACGCTTTCTTTCTAACTCTGTAAGTATGGCTTCCATGCCCTCTTGCTTGTTGAACTATTCTTTTTCCCATTTTACATCAATCCTAATTTCGTTGCCAGATCAAGGGCAGGAAATTCTTTTTTTAATTTAACATAAGCATATTTTTTACCACCTCTGATTAAAGTTCTTACTCTTTCAATTTTTACTTCAAACAAATCCTCGATTTCTTTTTTGATTTGTTCTTTTGTTTTTTGCCTTTCTGTTTGAAATGTTAAAACGTTTTCTCTTTCAATTAACATTACTGCCTTTTCTGTTGTTAATGGCCTCATTTTTCAAAAACTCCTGGAATTTTAAATTCTGAATATTCTTTGAATAAATTTTTTCCATACATTAATCTTGAAAAACACTCTGCTGTTAATTTACAATCTTCTAATGCATTGTGGGCTTGTCGATTATCTTTCATACCTACAAATTCGAGTATTTCTTTTAAATTCATTTTACTTCTTCCTTCTTCAAATAAAAATCTTCCATTTATTTTATGTTGTGTCATTTGAGCAATTGTGTGTAAATCAAAGCACTTGTATTTGAAAGGGATCTCTAATCCATATTTTTTAGCCTTTATCTCAATAAAAGCCACGTCAAATTGAGGATTTTGACATAAGAAGTTTTTTACAACTCTTTTTTTAATCCAATCAAAAAAATTCATAATCAATTTCTCTTGTGATTGCTTGTTTTTATCTCTTAGCTCTTCTTCTGTTTTTCCTATTACCTTTAAAGCATCTTCTTCAACAAAATCTTCATCATCTATTCTTGATTCCTCCAAAAATTCTTCATTGTCATTTAAATCAATTGCTCCAATTTGCCATATTCCACATTTTACTTTATCCAATCCGCTTGATTCTATATCCATAACTATAGGTTTCATTTTAACTTTTCCCCCAAATCTTTAACGGCTTGTTCTGTGTAAATTGTAACTCTTCCTTGCTTACCCTTTGCTAAATCAACAACACTCAAGTTTTTTGCATTTGCAGTTTCAAAAGATTTTGTTTTTAATTTTTCGTTTTTCCCTGTAACAATTAGCAATCCTGCATTTGACTTATATTTTCTTCCCCTAAGTTTTCCCTTTCCACTTCTTACACTTTTCTTTTTAGATATTACTTCAAATAAATTTTTACCTAGAATTTTTTTCAAGCTTTCAAGTAATTCTTTTGCCTTTAATGAAATAAGTTTTGATTCAACCACAAATGGAAGATTTTTTATTTCTGAATTCTTCAACATTTCATATTTTTTTTGAATTTCTTTTTCATTAGCTGTTGCACTTATTGCTGAAATCAATGCATTTTCCAATTCCTTCTTGTTTACTTTTTTTGTATTAATCATTGACAAAACTTTTGGAGGATGCGCTCTTCTTCCTCCTTTTGCTTGAGGAACTGTGGCACCAACCCAGTTAAATTGTGAGCCACGCTTTGACATTACTTTCCTTGGGATTCTACTCATTCCACGACCATATTGACTTTTCCAAACATGTCTTCTATGACGAATTTTTCCGCTTGCAGAATGTTGATTTCCTGCAACAAGCGAGGAACCATGTGGTTGCTTTGTTTTTTTCACTTCTAAAACTCTCACAATTATGTCTTCTCTAATTTCAGAAGAAAAACAATTAGGAAGATTAATTTCTTTCAATTTCTTTCCATCTATATTTAAAATATTTGTTTTCATTTTACATCAACTCCAAAAGTTCAAAATTCTTTTTTAATTGTTTTTTAGTTTCTCTTAAAGATGAAGTAATAAGTAATTGCCTTTTTGCAGGGCCTTGAACACTTCCTTGAACAATTACATAATCTGTTTTGATGTTCCCGAAATTTTTTATGTTTTTTAATTCTCTGTCAGAAGATTTTCCCAAATCAATTATCTTGTTGTTATATACAACTCTTGTAAACATCCCCAACTGTCCTGCCATTGGAACACGAAAGGTAACTCTTGCAGGATGCCATGGACCCAAGCTTCCTGGGCGTCTACGCCCCTTTTCTGATTTATGACCTTTTAATGTAATTCCGAATCTTTTTACAGGTCCTGAAAGCCCTCTACCTGTTGTCAAACCTCTTAAATCAATCAATTGTCCTTTTTCAAAAAAATTCAAAACAGAAATTTCTTTGCTAATATTTTCCTTGATAAAATTAATTTTTTCTTCAGTGTTTCCTGTTAAACCAATTTCTATTAAATCAGGGGTTTTTTTTATCCCTGTTTTTTTAACCTGCGAATAAACTATAATCTTTACATTATCATAATCTTTTACATCTTCAATTTTATTTTTGCTTTGCTTTGCTTTTGGAAGTTTAACTTTTCTTTTTAATTCTTTATCAAGCTCGCTTGCAAGAATTTCTTTCATAACTTTGCTATTTTTATAAAATCTTACAGAGAAAATTTTCATAGAAGGACATTCAAGAATTGTCACAGGAATTGTTATTTTTTTCCCTTTTGTCAGGGAATCGGGAGTATTATCTTTTATAGAAGCAGACATCATACCTGTCTTGTAGCAAATAAAACCCTTTAGATTTTTTCCAGAAGAAATAGCATCCCAGTTAACTCTAGGCAAGAACTTTTTGACTCTTTTCCTCGGCCAAAACTGCAAACTTCCTTTTCTCGGTGATTTTTTTGTAGGCATTTCTTAATATTGCGGATAACATTTTGATAAACCCTGGATAAAATACTTAGAAAATTGAGGTTTAAAAGAGTTTTGATTTAATAAAAGGAGAAAAAACCAGAGAAATCTGTAGGACTAATAAACTTTATAAATCTTTCTTTATAAAAACTATAGAATGATATTGCCTAAAATCATGCCTCAAATTCTTTCTCACTAGCAAATTCTTTCTCATCAATAATCGCGTTTCTTATAATCTTCCCACTTTTTTTTGCTATCTCTCTAATTTTAGCAAAATCTTTTTCGTTTTCAGGAAAAATTATTTTTTCAATAATAAATGTATGATTTATTTCTGATTCTTTAAAATCAGATTTTTCAACAACAAATGAACTCCCTATTTCTTTATCTTTAGTTATTAATTTACAAAAATCAGCTTTCGGAGCTTCACCCTTTTTTGCTTTAGATGCTTTCGGAGCTTTTGGCTTAATTTTAAGTTTGTTTTCTCCAACTTCAAATGATAATGCAAAAAAGTTCTTTGGAAATTCTTCGAGCAATTTAATGATTTCATTTCCAGACATCTCTTTATCTATAAAATATTTTTTAACTCCTTGAAATTGCTTGATTTGAGTGTAGTCTAATTTGTCTTTTAAATCTGAAGTTGAAACAATGACTCCTGTAATCTTTGTGCTTTTATTCCCAAGTTTTTCAGCCATTGTCTTTACAAGTTCATTAGCAAATTCTGAAGAAGTATTTATTGTGTATTTTCCTTTTGATTGTTTTACTCTTATTAATGCCCTATCTTTAAATTCTCCTTTACTAAATTTCTGAAACTGTAGATGAACATCTTCATCTATTTTCCCATCAAAAATCTTTTTTATAAAATTCATGAAATTTTTATGCAACCTTCCTTTTTAACTTTTTCTTAGCATAAATTTATAAATTTAATTCACTGAATAGAAAATAGAGGTGTTCAATTTATAAAAATGGATGATATATATTTAAGAAAAGTAATTATCACAGTTATACTCTCCATTCTTGCGGTTTTATCTTTCCTTGTATTGAAACCTATTTTATTGGCAATAATTGTAGGAATAATTTTAACAGTAATCTTTGCACCCCTTTACAACTGGACCTTTAAAATCTTAAAATCAAAAAACTTTTCTGCAGCCTTGGTTTGCATTTTTTTAATCTTATTGATAATTATGCCATTTTGGTTTTTAACACCTATTTTTGTAAAGCAATCTTTTGAGGTTTATTTAGTCTCTCAGCAAATGGATTTTGTAACACCTCTTAAAGCAATTTTTCCCGATTTTTTTGCTTCAGAAGAATTTTCAGCAGAGATAGGTTCTATAATTCATTCTTTTGTGACTAGTGCAACGAATTCACTAGTGAATTCTCTCTCTCAATTAATAATCAATTTTCCAACATTATTCTTACAGCTTTTAGTTGTGTTCTTCACTTTTTTCTTTGTTCTTAAAGACAAAGAGGAAATTGTTTCCTACACAAAGAGTTTACTTCCCTTTTCAGGAGATGTTAAGGAAAGATTGTTCAAGTCTTCAAAAGAAATAACAATTTCTGTTACCTATGGGCAAATTTTAATTGGAATGATTCAAGGACTTATTGTTAGTATAGGATTTTTTATTTTTGGTATTAATAACGCCATGCTTTTGACTCTTCTTGCAATTCTTGCAGGAATGTTTCCAGTTATAGGAACAACAATTGTTTGGCTTCCTGTTGTAATTTATCTTTTTATTGCAGGAAATACTATTCCTGCTATTGGGATAACTTTTTTCGGAGTAATATCTAACTTGATTGACAATATACTAAGACCTATTTTTGTATCTAGACTGGCTCGGATGCATCCATTGCTTATTCTTATAGGAATGATTGGAGGATTATTTTTCTTTGGAATTTTAGGATTTATTCTTGGACCTTTGATACTAGCTTACAGTTTGATAATGCTAGAAGTTTATAGGGGAAGACAAATTTCTGGAATATTTATACGAAAATAATTTTAGTTAATTAAAATGGAATTAAAAGCTAAATTTTCAAAATGGTCTGCAGGATTGCTTGTAGTTATGTTAAATAAAAAGACGGCTTTAAAACTAGGGGTTCATACTCAGGGAAGGATTTCTATTAAAACCCTTTTAAAATACCCTAAAGAGATTTCTTCTATTATTGATACTATTGAGGGAAATTCGGTTAAAGAGAATGAAATTCTTGTTTCATCCGAGGTAAGAAAAAGATTGAATTTGAGGAAGAATCAAAAAATCGATGTCAACCTCGCTCCAGAATCTAAGAGCCTGATTCTTATTAAGAAAAAACTGAATAACAAAAGATTGACTAGAGAAGAGATAACCCAGATAATTAAAGACATTGTTCACAATTCTTTGTCTGAGCCAGAGATTGCCCTTTTTGTTGCAGCAATGCACAAACATGAAATGAATATTAAAGAAATAATTTATCTGATAAAGGCAATATTAAAATTTGGAAACAAGCTTAACATAAAAAAAGAATTTGTTGTTGATAAACATTCGATCGGTGGAATTCCTGGAAATAGGACAACACCAATAGTTGTTTCGATTTGCGCTGCCGCAGGTTTGACATTTCCAAAGACTTCATCAAGAGCAATAACTAGTGAAGCAGGAACAGTTGATGTTATTGAAACAATTGCAAGAGTTGAGTTTTCTGTAAAAGAACTTAAAAATATTTTGAAAAAAACAAATGCATTTATGGTTTGGGGTGGTTCATTGGGAATGGTGCCTGCTGATTCAAAGATAATAAAAGTAGAAAAAATGCTCAAGATAGATCCAAAATCTCAGTTGATTGCTTCGATTATTTCAAAAAAATTCTCAGTTGGAAGTAACCATATACTCATAGATATTCCTTATGGAAAAAATGCAAAAGTCAATAAAAAGAAAGCAGAGGATTTGAAAAGTAAATTCAGCAAGATTGGAAAATACTTTCACAAGAAAATAAAAATTGTTTTAACTGATGGTAACCAACCAATTGGAAATGGAATTGGGTCTTCATTAGAATTAATTGATGTGATTAAAGTTTTAGATCCAAATCAGAAAAGTCCAGAAGATTTGGAAAAGAAATCTGTTTTTCTTGCAGGAGAAATTTTTGAAATGACTGGCAAGGCAAAAAATAAAAAGGGAATAGAGTTGGCAGAAGGAATTTTAAAATCAGGAAAAGCATTTGAAAAATTTAAGCAAATCATAAAAGCCCAGAAAGGAAATTTTAGAAAAATCAAAAAAGCAAAATTCAAAAAGGACATTTTTTCTAAAAATTCTGGAAAGATTGTAGGAATAAACAATAAAAAAATAATTTCTCTGGTAAGAATTTTAGGATGTCCTGTTGATAAATCTTCAGGGATTTACATTTATTTTCATGTTGGAGATAAAGTCAAAAAAAGGGAAAAGATTTTGACTTTTTATTCTGAGACAAAGACAAGACTGAATGAAGCAGTGAAGTTTTATAACAAAGAAAGGCCAATTAAGATAAGATAACTAAGGGTTGATCTTCAAATGACCTTACATTTTTAAACTTTTGATTCTTTTTTTATCTATGGTTGAGGATCACAAAAAACAGCTTGTTGGATATTTCAAAAAAAATTTGGCAAAAGGATATACGCAAGAGTCTTTGAAATGGGCACTGATTAATCAAGGATATTCAAGAATAGACATTGCAAGAGCTGTTGAGCAGGCACAAAAAGAAATTGAGAAAGTTTCTGAAAAAACAGAAGAAGTTAAGGAAAAGCCAAAGATAAAGTATGAGATTTATGATAAGGACAACAAGCAGATTAAAGTAAGTTTTAGAAGGCCTTTCTCATTCAAGAAATTTTTTAGGAATTTATTTAGTTAGTAATAGAAATCTTTTTAATTCTTATTAGTTTGATTTTTTCATGCCGCCATGCGCAGAATGGTATTGCACTTGGTTTGAGCCCAAGGTCTTCGGACATCCAGGTTCGATTCCTGGTGGCGGCGTAGAACATAAGTGTTCAGGTATGGGAATATTTTTAAATTCACTTGAACACTTATTTTTTATGGAGGAGTTCAAATAAAACTTCCTTATATTGAAATGGAAAAAGAAAAACTCTTAGCAGTTATCCATATAATGAGAACCCAAAAAGAATTTAAAAGAAATCATAATCAAAAAAGAAAGTGTGATATTTGTGGTTTCAGTTATCTTTGTGAGGAAAAACTCTAAAAAGAATAAATCTTTAATAAAAAAATGAAAAATCAAATAAAATACCCTGGAATATTGTATGGTGGAAAATTTAGAGAATTTAATCATGAGATGGATTATAAAATGCCTACAGGAGAAGATGTAAGATTTTTCAGAAGTGAGGATAAAGAATATTTTGTCAAAGAAAGCGAGATTATTAAGTTATTAAGAGAACAGAAAAAAGAGGAATAGAATGGGTAAGTGATTTAGGGGTTTTAGGAAAATAAGAATTCCAAAGGTTCATAAAAGATAGATTTAATAGAAAAGAGATTAATTACACTAGAAAAAGAAAATACTGCATTAGAAAATGAAAAAGAGATTACAAGCACAAGAAGCAAATAAATTCATTAAAGAATATTGATTTATTATGATTATTATCTTATTAGGGATTAATGTTTTTTTAATTCTCATTAATTGAACACTTTCATTCTCTTCTCCTGGCGGCGGCGTTTATAATTACATTTAAAAATAATAAAATATTTTAAATTAAAGAGGTTAAAATGAAATCAAAATTATTGAAAAATATTTTTTTAGTTCTAATGATTATATTATTTGCAGGATTTGCAATGGCGTCTGAAGGACACGAGGAAATTAGAGAAGTTTCCGAAGCAACATCAGAGAGAGATT
>CAYFFD010000004.1:0-47508 GCA_964342415.1 Candidatus Woesearchaeota archaeon
ATAACGTAGTTGGATCGTTTTCAGGAATTAATGAAGCAGAAGGAATTACTTTATGCCCCTTCGATTCAAAGAATTTCAGGTATTTTTTTATCAGTTCTTTTCGAGATATCATAATTTTTTGAAAGAAACAAAGTTTTAAAACTATTTGCTATTTTTGTAATGTGTTAAGTTTCTCTTGAATTTCCTGAAGCTGAGATTCAATATTATTTCTGCTCTTTACTGCCTTTGGTCTAATTTTGACTATTTCTTCTTTCTTGATCCTATGGCCTTCTTTCCCTATTATTTTAGGAACCTTAAAGTTTGGAACAACTCTTTGTAATTTTCTTATGCTTGCAATTATTCCCCTAATTTTTCTATGAAGATTTACCTTTGTTTTTAATTCTTCTTCTCTTAATGAGATATAATTATTCATTTTTTTTGCAATGATCATTAAATTTTTTTCAGAATAAAGAATATTTCTTTTTGATTGAAGAGCTTCTTCATATTCAAACTTTAAGTGGATTAAATCTTCACTTTTCATTTTTTATTAAACTTTAGAAAAAATTTCTTTATCTATTCTTTCAAATTGTTGTTTTATTTTTTGAATTTCCCTTTCCCAACTTTGTAACTCTCTTTCTTCTTGTTCTTTTATCTTTTTTATATTTGAAAGAACTCTTTCTATCTCTGAAATTTTCTTTTTTGTTCCTTCAAATATTTCTAGGCTTTCTTCAAATCTATCAAGCCTGACAAAGATTGGTTCTGCTTCTTTTACCCTTGTAGTCTCAGAAAATTCTCTTGACTCATTTGTCCTAACTTGGGGTAAATTTCCCCCCTTTTTTTGAAAAGGGAATTCTTTTGTAAATTTTTTATTGGGTTTTTGCATCCTCTTTCCATGAAAAGATTCATTTGCAAAAACATCTTCACCTTCTTCTTTCCCAACGACAGCGTCTTTTATAGCGTTTTGAGAAAATTTTTCTCCAAAAGAACTAGGAGGATAAGATGGAAATTTATGAACTTCAGGATGCCGAATTTTATTCATTTTTGGAAGCTCAGGTAGTTTTGGGAGTTCTGGTAATTTTAGTAACTCTAAATTTTCTTCCTTGTTTTTGTCTTTTTTTCCAAACCACCTCATTTTTTAAAGCCTCTACTTTAATATATATAATAAGATATAACTTTAAAAACTTTTATTTTTATAACTTAAATTAATAAACTAAAACCGAAAGGTATTTATTTAAAATTTTTTTAATATAAAAATGCTAAAAAAATTTCTTGAAGAAGTTATTGTTGATATTGCTGGAAAACAGGCGGAGGAAATGATTGGCCTACTTGACACTCCAAAGTACATTAATGAGTTTCTTGTCGCTAAAAAACTAGACATTACTGTGAATCAAGTAAGAAATATGCTCTATAAACTTTCAGACCATGGAATTGTTTCCCACATGAGAAAAAAAGACAAAAGAAAAGGATGGTATACTTATTTTTGGAAGATTGAAATTTTAAAATCTCTGGAATTATTGAAGGAAATTTTCAAAAAAAAGATATCTCAGATAAATCAGCAGATAAAAAACAGAGAGGTAAAGGTTTTTTACATTTGCAAAAGATGCAGTGTTGAATTTACTGAAGAGAATGCACTTCTTCAGAATTTTACATGCAGTGAATGTGGAGATATTTTTGAAATAAAAGACAATTCAAAACTTCTAAGGGAATTGAGAAAAAACTTGGCAAAATATGAGAGAAAACTTTCTCTAATTGATGAAGAAATAGGTAAGGAGAAGGAAAAAATAGAGAAAAAGAAAGTAAGAATTATAAAGAAAGAAGAAAAAATAAAAGCTAAGAAAAAAATAGCTAAAAAGAAAATGACGAAGAAGAAAGCAGTAAAAAAGAAAATCAAAAAAACCCATGTTCAAAAAAAGAAAGTTTCCAAAACAACAAAAAAAGTGAAAAAGAAAATTAAAAAGTTGTCTTCTTCCAAAAAGAAAAAACAAATCAAAAAATCTGTAAAACAAAAAAACAAAAAGAAAAAATCAAGGAAGTAATTTTTTAAAATGGCTTATAGAATTTATCAAGGTGGAAAAGGTTTTTTTAGTAATCTTAGCGTAACAAATCAATTAATAATAATCACTCTTGTTTTTTATTTTCTCTCTATCTTAATTTTGAGTTTTTATGGGGATAAATTTTTCTTAGATAATTTTGCATTAACACCTTCTTTTATTTTATCAGGGCAAAAATTATGGACTCTTTTGACAAGCATGTTTTCACATGTTTTATTTTTTCATATTTTTGCAAACATGTTTTCGCTTTTTTTTATAGGGAATTTTCTTGAAAAAATAATTGGAAAAAAAAGATTTATTTCAATTTATTTAATTTCAGGGCTCTTAGGAAGTGTATTCTTTGTCTTGTCTGGAATGATTTTTTCAAATAATATTCCTGGATTAGGAGCAAGTGGAGCTATTTTTGGAATATTAGGAGTTTTAGCAATTTTAGTTCCTTATTCAAGGATTTATCTTATCATAGGACCTTTAATTTTAATTCTTGCGCAATTTATTCTTGGACCATTTGTTCCCGCAAATTTGATTTCAGTTTTTAATTTTATTATAACTATGTTATTTATTTTAATGATCTTTTCAATATTTTCCTTTAATACTAATATGAGGAGATTCGCAATTCCTCTTGAATTGCCGATGTGGCTTTTACCAATAATTGCAATTGTTCCACTGGTTGTTATTGGATTTTTTGTTGACTTGCCAATAGGAAACAGTGCGCATATTGGAGGACTAGTTATGGGACTCTTTTATGGTTTTTATTTAAAAAATAAATTTCCAAAAAAAACAAGAATGATAAGTAGGCATTTTAGATAAAATGAAAAATAAAAAAATTATTGAAGAGTATAAAAAAAGCTGGAATTTTCTTAAGGAATCAAAAAATTTTATTTATTCTATTATTGGAGTCTTTTTTGTTTTTTCATTAATTGGTTTTTTTATTACTCCCCCTACAGAAGTTTCAGAACAGATATTAAAGTTTATAGAGGAGCTTTTACAGAAAACTCAAGGCATGGGGAACTTGGAGCTGATAAGCTTTATTTTTTTGAATAATGTTCAAAGTTCCTTTTTTGGAATGATTTTTGGTATTTTCCTTGGTATTTTCCCATTAATAGCTGCAATTGCTAATGGTTATCTTTTGGGTTTTGTTTCTTCATTAGTTGTAAATAGTGAAGGAGTTTTTGTTTTGTGGCGTTTGTTTCCTCATGGAATTTTTGAACTACCTGCTATTTTTATTTCTCTAGGTCTTGGTTTAAAGATAGGAACTTTTATTTTTCAGAAGAAAAAAATTGAATCTCTAAAAAAATATTTTTTGAATTCTCTAAAAGTTTTTTTATTTATAGTCTTACCTCTTTTAATTATTGCAGCAATTATTGAGGGAACTTTAATTTTTTTGTTTAGCTAGAGTTAATTTTATATACTTGTTTTTCTTATTGTTTTCGTCAAATTAAATTAAAAAAGGAGGTTAAAATGAACGATTGGAAAAAGTGGGTGATGGTTGCTGGTGGAGTTGCTGCAGTAGCAGGTCATTGGTTACCAGGTTACTGGTTGGATGTAATTGGCGGAGCAGTGGTAGTGGTAGTTGCTTTAATGCCTGAATAAATTTATTTTTTATTTTTATTTTTGAATTTTTATGAAATAGAAAGAGGGGAGTGTCGTAGAAGTTTCGGAATAAATTCTTAAGATTATAAGTTGAATAAATTAATTAATTCTATTCTCTTAGGTCATTAATTCCTAAAACAATTAAAAGAAGTCCGATCATAGCTACAAGCCAGAATAATCCTCCTTTAAAAAAAACCCAAGCAGGATGTAAAAAGTTAAAATCTCTTCCTAAGAAAACCCAATTAGATACTGAAGAGGTCCATGCAATTAGAATAACCCCTACCAAAATTACTAGTCCTGTTAAAAGTTCAACCCATTTGTTCATATTTTTAGGTGTTATTCTTAATTTAAAAAGATTTATGTTCTAGGGGATATTAGTTAAACTTAAAAATTTAACACTTTTGAATAATTTATAAAATTAGAAATGAATTAAATTTTTAATACTATGTTAACTCAAAAACAAATTGAAGAAATTAAGGAACACTTGAATCAAGCTCAGAATCCCTTGTTTTTTTTCGACAACGATTCTGATGGATTGTGCGCGTTTCTTTTGTTGCAAAGATATTGTGGAAAAGGAAAGGGAGTAGCAATAAAATCTTTTCCAGAACTGACGGAAGAGTATTTTAGAAAAGTTCACGAACTAAATGCAGATTATATTTTTATTCTAGATAAGCCTCTTGTTTCAGAGGAATTTTTCCTCAAGGCACGAGAATTAAATATTCCTGTTGTTTGTATAGACCACCATGAAATTGATAAAGACAAAATTCCTGAATTTGTAAATTACTACAATCCGATTTTTAATTCACCTTCAAAAAACGAACCAACTACTTATCTTTGTTATCAAGTTTCAAATAATAAAAATGATTTATGGATTGCCATTATTGGTTGTATTTCAGATAGTTTTTTCCCTGAATTTTATTCCAAGTTTAAGAAAAATTATCCTGACCTATCTATTGATTCAAAAAATGCTTTTGAGATAAGATACAAATCTCAAATAGGAAAAATTACAAACATGTTTAGTTTTGCATTAAAGGACAGGACAACTAATGTTGTTAACATGATCAAATTCTTGATGAAGGTTAAAACACCTTATGAAGTTTTAGAAGAAAATAAAGAAAATTATACAATGCATCAAAGGTTTAAAGAAATTAATTCGAAGTATCAAAACTTATTAGAAAAAGCAAAAAAAACTTCGAGAAATTCAGAAAAGTTTTTGTTTTTTCAATATGGTGGAGACTTAAGTATAAGCAGTGACTTGTCAAATGAATTAATGTTTTTATTCCCTGAGAAAATAGTTGTTGTGGTTTTTGTTTCAGGGATTAAGGCGAACATTTCTGCAAGAGGAGATAATGCTCGGGAAATAATTTTGAAAGTAATTGAAGAATTTGAAGATGCAACAGGAGGAGGACATGAAAAAGCTGTTGGAGCAAAAATCAAATTAGAAGATTTAGAAAAGTTTAAAGAACGTTTGGAAAAGTTTGTTGAATGATATATTATTTTAAAACAATAAATTTTATAAACACTTCTTTCTTGTTTATTGTATGAATGGATGGCTAAGATCTCTGAACTTGAATTCTAAGTTTAACTTAGTCATTGCTACAATTAAATACTATTAATTTGATTCAGTTTCTTTTTGGTCTGAATTAAATTAAAGGATTTTTCTATAATTTAGTTTGGGTCTGAAAGATTTCTGTTTGAATTAATTTCAAAAATGAACAAAAAAGAAATGGAACATGAAACAGTAAGGCAAGAATTGAGTTCTTTAATGGAATTTACCTTAAAATTAGAAGACGAATTAAATATAATTGTTGGGGAACATAAATCTTAATAAAATAAAATTCATTGATAAAAATAAAATGGGACTTGGACGCAAATTTTTATTAGGGGTAAGTGTCTTAGGATTAGCAGGAGCAGTTGCTGTTGGATATTATGGAAAAGAGTTTATAGAAAGTTTTGGAAAATATGATTGCGTATTTAATAGGACACTTCAGACAGAAGATAGTCAAACAAATGTTAAAAATTTAACAAATTCCGATAAGGGCATGTTAGATGAAAGAAAAAAAATAAGTCACAGTGTAATGGGAAAATGTGATTTTGATTTTAATGCATTAAATAAAAAAACTCTTGATGGATTGGCGGATAAAAAAGTTTGGAATAGGTTTAAGGAATATTCTTCAGGAAATGGTGAACATTCTACTGGATCATCTCGTGAAGAATGAGGAGAAATTTAATAGCTTTGGCTTTTGGAGCTTTTGCTTTAGTAAGTCCCGCAACAGCCCAAGAAGATTATTCAAAAAAACCACATGAGCAAGTGCAGAAATATCTTAATAGAAAAGGTATAGGAAGAGAAGAATTTAAGGTTAAGCATTTTTTCTTTGTAGATAAAGATGGAACTATGTATTTTAATAAAGCTTATGATTTTGATGGTAAACCATTTGGTGAACAATATTCTATGACTGATGTTATTATTAAAAATGAAGAAGGAATCTCTAATATAATATCTTATTTTCCCGTTTATTATTTTTTTGAAGGAACTTGGTTTTTAGATCCTCGTAAAGATGGTTTTAATGGTAATGAAACAATAGTGAGAATAAAAAAAGTAGAAGAACCAAAAAAAACAGCAAAATGTAATCCTGGAAGAGATGCTTTTTGTACTTAATTATTGTTCAATAACTTTTTCCGATATACACAACTTCTTTTGCTTGTTTATTGCAGATAATACACTTTCCTGAAGGTTTTTCTTTTTTGTTTGCTAAGATTCCACGAACTTCTGCGTGAAGTTCTTTTTCAATAACTTCTGCGCATTTCTCACCTTGCTTTTCTATTGAACAAAAATTTACTTTTGCTATTTTTTTCTCTTCTAAAATTTTTTTAACTTCCTGTTTTGTTTTAGAATTAACAATTCTACTTTTCAAGAATTTGTCTGCTTTTCCTTTTAGTCTTTTATCAAATTCTTCTCCAAATTTTTTAAGTTTAGAAATATCTTTTAAGGAAAGAATTTGCTTTTTTCCTGTGTCTCTTGTAGAGAGAGTTAATTTTTTTTCCTTAATTTCTTTTTCTCCAAGTTCAATTCTAAAAGGCACACCTTTAAGTTCCCATTCATAATATTTTTCTCCAGGCCTTTTTTCACTAGCATCAATCTCTGATTTTATTCCTAAATCAAAAAGGTTTTCTTTTATTTTTTCTGCTTCTTTAAGAATTTTATTTTTATTATTTTTTCCAAAAATTGGAATAATTATAACCTGTATTGGAGAAATACAAAATGGAATTATGAGTCCTTTGTCATCTCCGTGTGTTGAAATAACTGAGGACATGATTCTTGATATCGCAGGTCCATAGCATGTTTGCCAGACATGTTGCTCTTTACCATCTTTGTTCTTGAATTTTACGTTGAACGCTTTTGAAAAGTTTTGTTCTAGAAAGTGTGTTGAAGGTTGTTGAATGATTTTTCCATCAGGCATTAATGAATCAGATCCAATTGTATAAATAGCTCCTGGAAATGTATCCCATATAGGTCTTTTCATTGCTAAAAAAGGAATTCCAAATTTTTGATGCATCACATCTTCTGTTATTGAAATGTCTTCCTGAACTTGTTTCTCTGCTTCTTTCTGAGTTGCGAAACAATCGTGCCCTTCTATCCAGTAAAATTCTCTTCCCCTTATTAAAGGACGTGTTGCTTTTGTATCAAGCCGAAAAACGCTCCCTCTTTGGTAAATTTTCAAAGGCAAATCTCTATGACTTCTAATCCATAAAGCATACATCTCATACATTGAAGTTTCGCTTGTTGGTCTTAATGCTAACTTATCTTCTCCTTTAATTTTCTCAATCCAAAAAACCTCAGGGGTGAAGCCTTTTACATGAGATTCTTCTTTTTTGAAATTCTTCTCTGGAATTACTGTTGGGAAAAAAGTTGGTTTGTGCCCTTTTTTTTGAAGAGACTTTTCATATAAGTCATACATGTTTTCAAGAATCATTGCTCCCCAAGGTCTTATTACAATGAAACCTTTGAGATTATTTCTTATATCTGTTACCTCTGCTTTTTCCAAAACTTGAGAATACCATTCACTAAAATTCTCCTTCTTAACAGTTAAACCTTCTTTCGAACGACCACGCTTGGACGTTCGTTCTTTTTTAGATTTTTTTGGCATTTTAAATTAAAGTTTCATTAAATGTTTCAAAATAAATATCATTTACAGAATCAATTATGTAATTTGATTCTAATGCAAATCCTAAACTTTCTCCTCCACTAATTTTGAAATTATTAATTCCAATTACTTCTCCTTGTTTGTTTATCAAGGGACCTCCAGAGTTTCCAGGATTGAGAGCAGCATCTGTTTGAATGTATGCATTTATCTCATTTATTCCTTGTCTTTGAACTGCTGACACAATTCCTTCTGATACAGAGAACTGCAAACCAAGAGGATTTCCAATTGCAATCACTTTTCCCCCTGTTTGAACATTATTTGAATTTCCTAATTTCAGTGAGTCATAACTTCCTGAAATTTTTAATAATGCAACATCTAACTCGCTATCAAAACCAATAAAATCTGCATCTCTTGTTTTTTGATCAGAAGTTATTGCTTGTATTAAGCTTGACAATCTGCCAGATTCATCTGCTAGGACATGGGCATTTGTCACCAGATATCCGTCGTCAGAAATTATAAAGCCAGTTCCCTGAAATCCCGCGCTGGTTCTTATTGTCAAAACTGATTTTATTGCAGATTCAATTATTCCTGAAAAGTCCTCTCCAGCAGACGCCTTTAACAAATCTAATTCTTGACTTAATGAACCAAGTTCTTGATCTAAAACATCATTTGTCTGAATTAAGTTTTCAGTTAATTCACTTATTTTTAACTGAGTGTCCATTTGCAATACTGTTATCTTTTCATTCAATTGATTTTTATTATACTCTTGTTTGACGAAAATTAAGTACATAAAGACGCTTGATGTTATCATGAAGATAATTATTATTGAACTAAAACTTCCTATTAGCCATTTGTGATGTCTTTTTAATGCCATTTTTTTAAATAGATATTAACATATAAAAACCTTTATTTGTTTTAAAAATTTAAAGAAAAAGTATGGACTTGGTTTCCTAATCAGCCTTGAGCAGTAACTTAAAGGAAGGGTTGATAAGGGGAACCTTGGTTCCCTTTATATGGGCACATAGTTTAATGGATAGAATTTCCGGTTTCGGCCCGGTTGGTGGAGGTTCGATCCCTCCTGTGCCCATACTTTAATTGAGGATAATAATTAAAATGGAAGTAGCATGGAAATTACTGGGGGAATATTTTTTTGTAGCAGGACTAAGTTTATTCATTGTAGGGGTCACCCAAATTTTTAATAATTCTTTTGGAATTGCTATAGCAGGGTAATTATATTTTTGATAGGTGTTGCTATAAAATCTTTAATAAATAAATAAGAAAGATATAAAATTACATAGTTCTTGAAGAGTTTATGGGAAGGCATTGGCATAGAAGACATACAAGAAGGCATTTAAGAAGAAAAAGGAATAAAAAAGTTTTGTGGATAACTTTTGGAGTCATAATTACTTTAATAATAATTTCTAATTGGCCAGCAATTTCAAATTATCTTGGGGATTTTAAACCAATAGTATCTGAAGGGAATAATCTTATTGAAAAAGTCACAGATCCTTTAACTCACGATGTAGATATTTCTTTGATTGAACTTGAGATAAATACTTTAATTAATGAAGAAAGAACAAAAGAGGGGTTGTCCATTCTTGGTTTAGAAGATAGTGTTTCAGATGTAGCGAGAATACATAGTCAAGATATGCTTGACAACAACTTTTTTGACCATATTAATTTGAAAGGAGAAGACCCAACTTCTAGAGGGATAAAATCGGGAGTAACTTGTTATAAAGATTATGAGAGTTATTATACAGAAGGATTTGCAGAGAATCTTGGTGGATCTCCTTTTGGAAATGTTGTAGATTGTGGATATGTTTATTCAGAGAAATCATTAGCAAAATGTATGGTTGATGGTTGGATGGAAAGTCAAGGGCACAGGGAAAATATTTTAACTCCTGATTATGATGAAACAGGCATAGGAGTTGCTTGCGATTATTCTCAATGTTATGGAACTCAAATGTTTTGTTAAGTTGATATTATTTCCAACAAAGCGATTTTTTCGGTTGGTTCAATGCCCATACTTTTTTATAACTTAAAAATTTATTTTTCTTATGTTTAAAGAAAAAAAGAGGTTTTTCGCAGTAGCTTTTACACTCACAGGAGCAACAATTGG
This sequence comes from Candidatus Woesearchaeota archaeon, assembly GCA_964342415.1. GTDB lineage: Archaea > Nanobdellota > Nanobdellia > Pacearchaeales > GW2011-AR1 > CAYFFD01. Next base: position 9,885 of record CAYFFD010000004.1, read on the forward strand.
TGCAGGAATTCTTGGGCTTCCGTATGTTTTTTCTAAGTCGGGATTTTTTGTTGGAATCTTTTGGTTACTTTTATTAGGGGCTTTAATGCTTTTTGTTAATTTATGTTTAGGAGAAGTTTCTCTAAGGACAAAAAAAATTCACCAGCTTCCAGGCTATGCAGAAAAATATCTTGGAAATTTTGGTAAGACGCTAATGCTTTTCACAGTAGCTTTTGGAATTTACTCAGCGCTTCTAGCTTACTTAATTGGTGAAGGGCAAAGTTTTTCTAAATTGTTTTTTGGAACTTTAGATTATTCTATTTATTTTACATTTGCCTTTTGGATTTTAATGACTCTTCTTTTGCGCGAAGGTTTGAGGGGATTAAAAAAAGTTGAGTTTTATGGTGTGCTTGCTATTATTGGAATTATTTTCGCAATATTTTTTTGGTTTATTCCAGGAATTAATTTAAGCAACTTAACTTATTACGATTTTTCTGATTTTTTCTTTCCCTTTGGGGTTATTATTTTTGCATTACTTGGATTCACATCGATTCCTGAATTAAGAATAGAAATTAAAAACCATGAAAAATTATTCAAAAAAACAATTGTCATTGGAACTTTGATCCCTGTTTTTCTGTATGCTATTTTTACTTTAATCTTTGTTGGTGTTTTGGGAAAAAATATAGAACAAGTCTCTACACTTTCTTTCGGAAGTTTTGTTACATTACTAGGAATTCTTACAATGCTTACAAGCTATTTTGTTTTGAGTTTTTCTCTTAAAGACATTTTTACTTACGATTTGAAGAAAAGAAAGCTAAGTTTTATTTTTGTTTCTTTTATTCCTTTGGTTTTATATTTGTTTGTCACATTTTTTAATTTAGCAGATTTTACTAAAATTCTAGGAATTGGTGGAGTTATTTCAGGAGGGTTGACTGGAGTTTTAATTTTACTGATGAATATCAAGGCAAAGAAAAAAGGAAACAGAAAGCCGGAATTTTCTGTTCCAATAAATTGGTTTGTCATAGGATTTTTAAGTTTAATTTTCATTTTAGGAATCTTAACAGAATTATTTTAGTAAATAAAGAACTTGAAATATATACTCTAGTTTAATAATTTTTAAAAAAAGATTTTTCTTATTAGGAAATGAAAAGAGCCATTATAACAAGTCTTTTGATAGGAGTGATGGCCCATAATTCTTTAGTTATCGCGCATCCTTTATTTGATAAAGAAGGAAGAAATGCAACTAGAATTTATGCCGTAGGGACCAAAATGCCTACTAAAGAAGATGGGAAAGTAACAAATATAAGTAGTTGGTATTCTAGGGGTGGAAAAACTGGTTTGTTATATGAAGTTGATATAAATGGAGATTATAAACGAGATATTAGAATTGCTTATATGAGATGTGGCAATATAGAACTAAAAAATCCTTTTGGAGCTTTTTATTTTCCATCATCTCAGTTAATGTTTGATAATGGAAAAGGTAATAAAAAATCTATGGACAGAATTATAGATGAAGTTAGAGATTTTGAATATGATGAACCTACTTATATAGCCATTGAAGAAGGGGCTCTTAATTGCCCAAAACGAGTTTTTCAAGAAGCTATTTAGTTATTTGATTTTTTTAAATCAGTTTAAAAAGAAATCTAAATTTTCTTCAGGAAATTTTCTAAAATTTCTCTCGCTGTCTTAAAATCTGCGCGCTTTTTTGAATGCCTCATAACTTGTCCTAGAAGAAAATTTAATGACTCTTTTTTACCTTCATGGTAATCATTGACAGCTTTTTTATTTTCTTTTATTACTTTTTCAATAATTTTTTCAATTTCGAAAGTATCTGAAATTTTTATTACATCTTTTATCTGTATTTTCCAACGTGCAGGAGTTTTTTTAACCCAACTTCGTAGAATGTCTTTTGCATTTAATTCAGTTATCTTTCCATCTTCAATATTTTCAAGAAGTCCTATAAATCCTTCTGTTTTGATATTTGTATCTTCTAATTCTTTTTTATTGTAATTTAAGACACTTAAGAGTTCTTCAGTTACCCAACGAACTGCTAATTTCGGATTTGATTTTTTAATAACTTTTTCAAAAAATTCTACAATCTCAAGTTTTTTTGTTAAAATTTCTGCATATTTTTTTTCTATTCTATATTCCTTAATAAGTTTTTCAATTTTTTCATAAGGTGTTCCTGGAAGAGATTTTTTTATTTTATCAATTCTTGATTTTTCTAATTTTATTAAAGGTAAATCAGGCTCTGAGATAAATCTATAATCTTCTGCAGCCTCTTTTGTCCTCATCTTTATTGTAACCCCTTTATTTTCGTCAAACATTCTTGTTTCTTGTATAACAGGAAGTTCACCTGATTTTTTTTGCCTTTGAATTTCATACTCAATAGCTGTCTTGATATTTTTTAAGGAATTTATATTTTTCATTTCAACTCTTTCCCCCCCTAGCTCTGGAAGAGAAATATTGACATCTGCTTTTATTCCAAGAGATTTGTCAATTACTTTCATGTATTTTAAGGTTTCAATTAACTGTTTCAACCATTCAATCACTTTTTCACTTGAAGTAAAATCTGGTTCTGTGACAATTTCAATTAAAGGATATCCTGACTTGTTGTAGTCAATCTCGCCTGTTTTAGGATTCCATGATGCAGGATCTTCTTCCAAATGTGCTTCTGTGATTCTTATTCCCAAGAATTTTCCTTTTTCACCTATAGGAATTGCATAAGTCCCTGAGATTGTGCTCTGAAATCCTTTCGGCAAATCAGGCCAGTCATAATGTTTTCTTTGCCATACAAATTTTTGATTTACCTTGCAATTAAGAATCAAGGAAATTTGAATCGCTTTGTTTATTGCCTCTTTGTTTGTTAACATTGGCTTTGCGCCAGGTTGGGCAGTGCATATTGGACAAATGTTTGCATTGGGCTTTGTAAATTTTGCTCCATGAATCGCCTTGCAATCACAAAATAATTTTTCTCTGGTGTTTAAATATCCATGAATTTCCAAGCCAATTTTAACCATTAAGAAAAAAAGTAATAATAGTTTATTAAATTGTTGTTCGGAAACTTTTTATATAATCTTTATTTTCTCTTTCCATGAAAAAACAAACTGCAAAAAAAGCAACACAAAAATTAAAATCTCTAAACTCTGGAGATTATGTTGAAGTTCATTTAATGAAAAAGATTTATGAGGGTATTTTGTTGGAAATTCCAGAAACTGAAAAAGGGATTGTTTTGTTAAAACTTGATTCAGGGTATAATATTGGATTTAGTAAAAAAGATGTTTTAAAAATTAAACTTTTAAAAAAATTTAAAGAAAAAATAGAAGATCTTGAAATAAAAAAAGATTCAAAAAAACCAAACATTGCAATGATCATTACAGGGGGAACTATTTCTGCGAAACTAAATCCAAAAAAAGGAGGTGTTGACTGGCTAGACACTCCTGAAAGTCTGTTCAAATTTTATCCAGAGGTTTTTGAAAAAGTAAATATTTTAAAAGTTGAGGTGCCTTTTATGAAAGCAAGCGAGGATATGGATTTTAAAGAATGGAAAAAAATTTCAAATGTTACTGAAAAATTTTTGAATGATTCAAATATTAAAGGGATAATAATAACGCATGGAACAGATTTCCTTCATTATACAGCTGCTGCATTGAGTTTTTTCTTAAAAGATTTGAACAAGCCAGTTGTTTTAACCTACAGCCAGAGAAGCATTGATAGGGCAAGCAGCGATGCTAATTTGAATTTACAATGCAGTGCTCTTGCAGCCATAAGTGATATTGCAGAAGTTATGATTGTAGGGCATGCAACAATTAGTGATGATTATTGCTATGCTCTTCCAGGCACAAAAGTCAGAAAAATGCACACTTCAAGAAGAGATGCATTCAAGGTAATTAATGAAAAACCATTTGCAAAAATTTTCAAAGATAAAATTGAATTAATTTCAGATTACAAAAAAAGAAACAATAAGAAAAAAGTAAAAACAGATGCAAAATTTGAAGAGAAAGTTGCATTGGTAAAAATTTTTCCAGGACAATCTTCAGAAATTTTAGATTATTATTTAAGAAAAAAATACAAAGGAATTATTTTGGAAATGAGTGGCTTGGGGCATGTTCCAACAAAGAGAGCTCAAAAATCCTGGACTACAAAATTAAAGGAAGTGCAAAAAAAAGGATTGATTGTTTGTGCTGCAGCTCAAACAGTTTATGGGAGATTAGATCCTTTGGTTTATAGTAATGGCAGAGAGTTGTTAAAAACAGGGATTATTTATCTTGAAGACATGCTTGCAGAAACGGCACTTGTAAAACTTGGATGGGTCTTAGGACATAGTGAATGGGTAAAAAGTAAAGAAATCGTGAAGGAAAAAATGCTTGAAAATTTCGCGCATGAAATTAATGAAAGACTAGAAATAGATTTGTAATTATTTCCCCTTTAATTTTCTCTGAATTGATTTTTCAATTCCATCAAGTTGCTTTTTAATCTGTTGGATTTCTTTTTCTGCTTTTTTATTTACAGCATAATCATATTGTGCTTGAAGATGGTCTTTTTGTGCTTGCCTGTTTTGTGACATTAAAATTATTGGGATCTGTATTGCTGCAAGAGTTGAAAGAATGAAATTGAGAAGGATGAATGGATAAGGATCCCAAGTTTTGCCAAATAGAACGTATGAAGTATTAATTAAAATCCAGACAAACAAAAGTACTGAAATTGAAAGAATAAATGACCAACTACCTACCCATTTTGTCAGGAAATCTGCAGCTTTTTGACCAAAATTTTTTGGAGTTTTAAAAGTAGGATGTTTTAATTCTAAAAAATTTAATTTACTTTCCATAATTTTAATTACATAAACATAATTATAAATCTTATGATTTTTTTATCATTCATTCGTGACTTTTAAGGAGTTACAAGATAGAAAGCTTTATAATTGAATATTGAGTTGTTTTTTTATGCAATCATTAGAATCTTTGTTGAATAGTTTGAATATTACTCTTAAAGTATTAGTGGAAACCATGCCTGGGGCTTTCGTTACATATAATTCTATAAGAAAAAAAAGTTCTCATATTGAATTAGCAAGTTCTTCAGGTATTATTAGTAAGAAGAAAAAAAGAAGTCAGGAGAAAACTCTTTATGAATTCTTATCATTAGCAGTTTGGAGTGAATTATTGTCTAGATATTCTGAAGTAAATGATCTTCAATTTAGAGCACCTCGTCCTGTAGGATTATCTGAGGTAAATTCTGATAAACCTAACCTTTTTATGGAGTTTCTTAATGGATATGAATTAAAAAAACTTAATGCTTTAAAGAGAAAAACTCCTGTTGAGATAAGGGATCTGAAATACCCAATACCCCTTTATCCTGCTTGTGCACTTCATTTAGGTGCATTAAATAGAATAAAAGAAGTTGAAGGATTATTTCATGCAGATTATGATAGTAGACACGTTATTTTTAGTCCTGTTGGAAATGTTTCTGTAGGGGTTGTAGATGTAGAAAATTCAAGAGTAGAAGATTCAGAGAAAGTATCTGGAGAGTCTGAAAAATTGATTAAAGAATTTGAAAAAGTTACATCTTCTCCTAAGGATTTAGAAGTTTTAAAAACTTGGTATAGCCAAGGAGTTGAATCTCTAATAATTCCTGATTCTATTTCGCAATTAGATCAAGTGGTAGAGCAAGTTGAAAAAACCTATGATCTTGCCTTTGATTTTAGAAACATGAAGATCAATAACCACATGATACGAATGCCTAATGTATCCTTTAGCTAAGTAAATTTAATAAACTTATTTTTCTTTTTTATTATATGGGATCAGATTACGAAAAATTAGGGTTAAAATGTGGTTTGGAAGTTCATCAACAGCTTGACACTAAGAAATTATTTTGTAATTGTCTATCATTAATAACACAAAAGGATCCTGATTTTTCTGTTAAAAGGAGATTGCACATTGTTGCTGGTGAAAGTGGTGAAATCGATGAGGCTGCTGTTTTTCATGATTCCTTGAAGAGAGAACATACTTATCAAGGATATGATACTACATGCCTTGTTGAATTAGATGAATCTCCTCCAAGAGAAATAAACATAGGGGCATTAAAGATTACATTACAAGTTGCCCTTTTGTTGAATGCAAAAGTTCTTCCCCTGACACAAATTATGAGAAAAACAGTTATCGATGGTTCAAACACAAGTGGATTTCAGAGAACTGTTTTAATTGCAATAGATGGTTTTTTAGAAACAAATCATGGAAGAGTTGGAATTGAATCTATCTGTCTTGAAGAAGATTCTGCAAGAATTATTTTGCAAGATAATAAAGAGGCTGTTTATAGATTAGACAGATTGGGAATTCCTTTAATTGAAATTGCCACAGCTCCAGATATAAAAACTCCTGAACAAGCAAAAGAAGTTGCACTTCATATAGGGAATATTTTGAGAAGCTGTAATGTCAAGAGAGGAATTGGGACAATAAGGCAAGATGTAAATGTTTCAATAAAAAATGGGAATCGGGTTGAAATTAAAGGAGTTCAAAAACCAGAGTTAATTGAAAAAGCAGTTAAAGAAGAGGCGAAAAGGCAATTTGAATTAATAAAAAATAAAAAAAAGGTTGAAGAAGAAGTTAGAAGAGTTCTTCCAGATGGAAAAACAGAATTTTTAAGACCATTACCAGGAAGTGCAAGAATGTATCCTGAAACAGATTTACCTTTACTAAAAATTTCTAGAAATTTTATTAATGAAGTTAAAAAAACTCTTCCAAAATTAAAACATGAAACTGAAAAAGAGCTTAAAAAAATTGGATTGAGTCAAGAGATGATTAAGTTGTTATCTAAAACAAATAAAATACAGGAACTTACGGAACTTGTTAAGATTATTAATGATCCAAAATTAATTTCAGACATGCTTTTGACATATCCTAAAGAAATTGCAGGACATGGAAAAATGTCTCTTACAAAAATTGATAATCTTTTAACAAAAGACATTCTAGCTCTTATTTTAGAGAAGGTAAAAAATAAGGAACTTCCTAAAAATCAAGTTAGAATTTCTATGGAGAGATTTTTAGAAACTAATGATTTAAATGATTCTCTCAAATTCAAGAGAGAAGACATTAGCAATGTTGAAGGAAAAATTCTTAGGATTATTAAGGAAAAACCAGGATTATCAGAAAAGGCTTACATGGGTTTAGTTATGAAGGAGTTTAAAGGAAAGATTCATGGAAAGGAGGCTATGGAGATTATTAAAAAACATGTTTAATTATGAACGACGAATTTTTCCCACAGCAACTATTTGATTGTTTAAATTCAAGCAAAATTGAATTAACAGGTCTTGAAAATTTTGAAGATAATTTTAGTATTTCTGGAAGTTCTCTATTGATTAAGATTTATGGAGAAGATTCTAAAGAGGATCAAATAAAATCAATTTTACAGGGAGTTGTTCGTTTTCACTCAAAATTTGTTCCCTATACAGGTGGTTTATTAGAAGGTTCTTTGGACAGGAATGAAAAATTTGAATCCGAAATTGAAGAATATGCTCAAAGAGTTTATGATTCAAGGCCAGATATTGTTGATATTGTGGAAAGAAGATTAAGCATGGCATGAAAGATTCATAAAAGTTAGTTTTAAATATTATTGATTCATTTTAAAAAAATGAAAGCATTTGATTTAGAAAGATTAAAAAAAAGAACTCTGATAAAAGATGTTTTTGATAAAAAACTGAAGAATGTTGAGGTTGTTGGATGGGTTCATAATACAAGAGAGCTTGGAAAAATAAAATTTCTTGTTTTAAAAGATTTTTCTGGAGTAATTCAAGTTACAGGTGTTAAAGGAAAGACTTCTACTGATGTTTTTAAAGATATGGAGAAAACACCTAGAGAAAGTGTTGTTTATGTTAAAGGTTCTATTGTGAATTCAAAACAAGCCCCAGGTGGAAAAGAAATTTTTCCTACAGAAATTATTATTTTAAGTGAAGCAGAAGATTTGCCGATAGATGTTCCGTTTGATCCTAAAGATGATGCTAAAACAGAATTGCATAAAAGATTAGATTATAGATTTTTAGATTTGCATAGAAGAAAAACTCAGGCAATTTTTAAAATCCAAAACGAAATTGCTAATTCTTTCAGAGAATTTTTTTATGATAAAAATTTCATAGAAGTGTTTTTACCTTCGATAATTTCAAGTTCTAGCGAAGGTGGTACTGATTTGTTTGAAGTAAATTATTTTAGTAAGAAAACTTATCTTGCACAATCTCCACAATTATACAAGCAAATGGTTACGATTTCCCCTCTTGAAAAAGTTTTTACAATAACTCCTGTATGGAGAGCAGAGAAGCACAATACTATAAGACATTTAAATGAGTCAAGGCAAATGGATATTGAAGTTGCGTTTGCAGGGCAAAAACAGGTAATGAAAGAACTTGAAGATGTCTTAAAATATATTGTTAAAAAAATTCTTGAAAAATGTAAAGATGAACTTGAAATTCTTAATGTTAAATTAAAAATCCCAAAATCAAAATATTTGAGTTATGATGAAGCAGTGAAGCTTTTGAAAATGAAATATGGTGAGGATTTTTCGCCTGAAGATGAGAGGAAACTTAATGAGAAATTTCCAGACACAATAGTATTTGTCCATTCATGGCCTACTGAGACAAAACATTTATTTTATCTTATGCCTAAAGATGAAAAATCAGATGCTAAACTTTGCGAAGGATTTGATGCAATTTACAAAGGACTTGAGATTTCTTCAGGAGGGCAAAGAATTCACATTCCAAAATTATTAGAGGAGATGTTAAAGAAATTTAGAATGAATCCAAAAAATTTCAAAAATTACATTGATAGCTTCAAATTTGGAGCCCCATCTCATGCTGGTTGGAGTGTTGGTTTAGAAAGGTTAACTCAAGTTTTGTGTGGTTTGAATAACATAAGGGAAGCTGTTTTATTCCCAAGAGATCGAGATAGAGTGAGTCCTTAATTTTATAAATTACTTCTTCTTAAATTTACTATGGATGATTTTTTATGGCACAAGGTTTCTGAAAACGAGAAAGAAAGTATTAGAAAGCAAGCTAAAGAGATAATGGATAAGTTTTCGGAAAAAATTTCTAAAGTCGATAAAAAAATTTCTGAGCTGTTGATTGAAAGAGAAGAATTTGAAAGGACTGAAAGCGATGGAAAAGAAACTAATCTTGATTTTAGAAAAAGAATGTTTGAAAATGCTCCCAAAAAAAATAAAGATTTTATCTTAACAGAGAAGAAAAAATGGTGAAACATATAATTGCTTCCGGTCCTGTAATAATTGAGAATGGAAAACTTTTAGTTAACAAAGATGACAAAGATGATTTTTATAAACTTCCTGGAGGAACAATTGAAGAAGGAATTGAAGATTTAGAAGAAGCTTGTCATAGGGAAGTTAAAGAAGAGAACAATGCAGAAATTGAAATCATTAAGCCTCTTCATCCAATGATTTTATGGAAAAATCCTCAAACAGGTGGAAAAATGGTGATACTTCTTATTCATTATTTAGCTAATTTAAAGAATCATGATGAAATAAAACCAATACCTCCAATTAAAGAAATTAAATGGTTGAGCATAGAAGAAATTAAGCAAGGAAAACATCATGTTGCTCCAAATATAAAATTTTTAATAGAAAAAGGAGATATAAAATGAACACACAACAAAAGCTTAAAAATTTTTTATCTGAAATTAAAAAAAATGATAAACATAGAAAAAAGATAAATGCTTTTCTGCAATTAAATCCTTTTGCGATTGAAGAAGCAAAAAAAATTGATTCTAAAAAAAATAAGGGAAAACTCGCAGGAAAGATAATTGCGGTTAAATCAAATATAAATGTTTTAGGGTTGAGGGCAAGTTGTGCCTCAAAAACATTGGAAAATTACAAGGCAACTTATGATGCAACAGTTATTAAGAAAATAAAGGATGAAGATGGTTTAATAATTGGAATGACAAATTGCGATGAGTTTGCTTCTGGAAGCAGTGGGGAGACAAGCGCCTTTGGTCCGACGAGAAATCCACATAAATTAGAATTAATTCCTGGAGGTTCTTCAAGTGGTTCAGCAGCAGCTGTAAGTGCAAGAATGTGCGACATGGCTCTTGGTTCTGATACAGGAGGAAGCATTCGTAATCCCGCGAGCCATTGCGGAGTTGTAGGAGTAAAACCAACTTATGGAAGCGTTTCAAGATATGGCTTAATTGATTTATCAATGTCCCTTGACCAAATTGGAGTTCTTGCAAAAAACATTCAAGATACAACTTTGCTTTTGAGTGTAATTTATGGCAAGGATAAAAATGATTCTATAAGCCAAGAAAGTGAAAAATTAAATCTAAAAGAAATTGAAAAAGTTAAAAAAATGAATATTGGAATTTTGGATTTTGAAATTAAGGACAGAAGAATAAAGAATTTAGTTGAGAAAAAAATTGAAGAAGCAGTTAAAAAATATAATTGGGAGGCTAAGAAAATAAAACTAAATTATATTGACTTAGCTGTTGAAACTTATTATCCCTTAGTTTACGTTGAGTTTTTTTCAGGAACAAGAAGATTTGACGGACGAAAATATGGAAAAAAAATTGAAGAAACCGCAGGTATTGAGGTTCTTAGAAGAATTCTTGGAGGAAGTGAGATTTCAAAGGCAGAGTTTCATGGAAGATATTATTATCAAGCATTAAAAATTAAGAAATTAATTGAAAAAGAATTTGAAAAAGTTTTCGAGAAATTTGACTGCATTATTTCTCCAACAGTTTCAAAACTTCCACACAAAATTGGTGAAAAGATTTCTGTTGAAGAAATGTATAATTATGATGCTCTTACTGCCCCTTCAAACATAGCTGGAAATTGCGCAATTTCAATTCCCGTTGGAGAAATTCAAGGAATTCCGGTGGGCTTGCAAATAATCTGCGATAAATTTCAAGAACAAAAAATGTTTCAAATTGCAAGAGCTTTTGAGAAATTATAATATGTCTTAGATAATATATATTCTTTTAAAACTTGCATGTTTTTTTTTAGAATGCCTGACAAGAATTTAATGCATTATGTGGTTGTTACTGGAATTTTGGTTAGAGATGGTAAATATTTGATAGCGAAGAGAGCAGAATGGGAGAAAGCTTTTCCGGGAAGATGGACTGTTCCAGGTGGTAAATTAGAAGTCTTGGATTATGTTTTACGCGAGAAAGATACAAAAGATCATTGGTATAATGTTTTTGAGGAACTTGTAAAAAGAGAAGTTATGGAAGAAGTTGGATTAGAAATTAAAAATATTAATTATGTAACTAGTTTAGTTTATATCCGAAGTGACAAAATTCCGACAATCATTGTTAGTTTATGGGCAGAACCTGTTGATTCAAACCAAGAAGTCAGACTTTGTAACGCTTTAACAGAGTATAAATGGGTTGATTTAGAAGAAGCTAAAAACTATGACTTAATTGAAGGGATTTATGAAGAGTTGGAAATTTTAGATGGAAAGTTAAAGACAGGGAAAATGGTGGAATGGGGGAAAAATAAATTTCAGTAAAATTTATTTTAATATAATTAATATTAAATTAATTTAGAATCATTATTGTCCACTACAATCATTCATCAATTTTTTTAACCTATGGTTTAGTCCCCCTTCATTTCTAATTGCAGAGAAATATACTCTTTGTTTCATATTTGCTTGTGCAGTATATTTGGGTCCTCTTGATCTTAATGCATTTGCTGAAGAAAATTGATTTCTTGTAGCAGAAACTTTTGCTCGAGCTATTCCTAATTGTCCTTCTAATCTTTTTATTTCTGTAGATTTACACATTAATTCAATTTTACTATTTTTACTTGCATCATATAAAATACTATCTTGTGCATATGCTGTGCTACCAATAACTGTGGATCCTGTTACAAGAGCAGCAGTAAATAAATTTGAAATTCTGTTCATTTTTCTATACAACAACAAATCTTTATAAATCTTCCTATCTTATTACCACTATTAAGTTAATATTTTTAGAATTATTTTTTAAATAGTTTTTACTCAATTATTATTTCAGGCAATTTTTCTATTGGCAAATTGCATTCTGGTTTCATAACTACTTTTGAAGACTCTTTCCAGTTATTGTAAATGGCTAAAACTTCTTCACTAGAAATTATAAATTCACTAATTTTTTGACTTTCAGGAATATCATAGAAATATATAAAATATTCATCTTCATATGTTTGATCAGGATATTCTTCTGCTTCTGCCATAAAAGCAAAGAATTCATTTAGATAATAGAATTTAGCATCTTGAGAATCATCATTTTCATAAAAATTATAACCACCTAAATTCATGTAGAGCATGATAATATTTCCAATTTCTTCATCATTATATTCATTATAAAAATCAATTAATTTTTCTTTTTCTTCATCTGAACTTTGAGCTTGCCAATAATGAATTCTTTCATGAAATAAAGTTGGCAGTAATGTTAAAAGACTTCTTGTTTCTAATTCTTGTATCACTATGTTTTGTTCTGTAAACGCTCCCTCAATAAAATTTCCAATTTCTGAATCACTATAAGGTAATTGTTCAGTTTTGAGTGATTCTAAGATTTTGTTCTTAAATTCTTCTGAAAAAGTATAAACCGTTTTAAAGCCTAAAGTATTCGGATTGAAATTGAGGGCTAAATCAGAATTTTCTTCCTCTGTTAATAAATAAGATCCTCTTATAAAGAAAAGCCATATGTCACTTGGAATTATATGTTCATTATTAGCAAAGGTAACACATCCTTGAGCTTTATACCTTTGCTCTTCTCCGACAGGTTCTTCAACAGATTTTAGTTTTATTTCTTTTTTAATTTCTTTTATTTTATTATAGTTTTCATCTTCAACTAAAACTAAAATAACAGCTTGTGATAAAGTCAAGTAACTAGATAAACCAACATCAAAAGCAACAGTTTTTTCTTCACCTGCTTGCAACTCAATCTCTTTAGAATAAGGAATAATTGAAATATCATAAGTTGATGTTTGAGGAGTTATTATTAAATTTCTTTTAGAATCATGATCATTCCTTATATCTAATTTTAGTTTATATGTTTTAGAGTTATCAAGTTCCTCATCTATTTTTATATCTGAAAATGATAATAAATCATAAGAAAGTTTTTCAGGATCACTTGAGTCATCTAAGAAATAATCTATAGAAGGGTATAAACGTATTGTGTCGGAAAATTCATACAAGGTATTTTTTTCATTATCATTAATATAAACTTTGTATTCCAATTTTGCTTTAGTCTTATCATTTATTTTGTTTTTGTCTATTTCTGGGCTTAAAATTTTTGTTATTTTTTCATTAGGTTTTAATATAATTGTCTCTTCAAACTTTTGAGAATATCCTTTTATCTCACCAACAAATGTAATACTGATATCTTTGTCTTCCCTATTTGTTGATTCAAAACTTATTAATTCTGTTTCTCCTTTTTTATATTCATCAAGAAAGATGTCTGCAAAATATGAAGGTATTGATTCAACATCTCTAAAAGTAAAAGGATAAACATCAACAGAGAAAGAATCTGAATCTAAAACATTGCTTTTGTTATCATTTAAAAAAATCTTGTAATAGGCATTTGCAGAGGTAATTTCATTAATATTAATATCTTGGGAGAATTCAAAGGGTAAAGAAGTTGTTACAGCTTCATTTGGTTGAATGGTTTTTTCAATTAAGGTTTCTTTAGATATGCCTTCTAATCCAGATACAAAGCTCAATTTTACCGGATCTTTATTATGGTTTGAAATAGTAAATTTTGCGAAAGGTTCTTCGTTAGGATTATATTCATCCAGATATACAAATGCCTGAAAAAAGAATTCATCGAAGTAGACATTGTCTTCTAATTTTTCTTCATAAAAATATTCCCCACTTAAAAAAAAGAACCCTAAAAAACCAATTATTATGGCAAATAAAATAAACCCAATTAACAAAAATTTATTTGTTGAAGATGAGGGTAATTTCTTTTTTTCACTTTCACCTTTGATGTTTTTTAAAGCATTATCTATAAGATCATTTTGCCAACCGATTTTAATTAAACTTCTTCTTATTTGGTCTATTGTATGGCCTTGCCTAAGACTTTTTTTAATAAAATCCTCTAGAACTTCACCCATCTTGAATACCCATCTTTTTATACTATTAAAAAGAAGAATAGATTTTTTAAAATCTTTGTTTAGAAAAATTTAAAATGTTTGTAATTTTCTTAATTCATGAAAATTGGAAATGTAGAGATTAAATGGCTTGGTCATGATGGTTTTTTTATAAAAAAATTAGATAATGGAAAAATTATTTACATTGATCCTTATAATATTTCTGATAATTTGGAAAAAGCAGATTTGATTTTGATTACACACGGGCATTACGATCATTGTAGTGTAGCAGATATTGAAAAAATTATTAAAGATGGAACTAAGATTCTTGCAACTGCAGATTGCCAAAGTAAAATAGCAAGATTTGATATACCAATTCAGTTAAAAATTGTTGAACCTAATCAAGAAATTGATTTTGGAAGTATAAGGATTTCGACAATTCCTGCTTATAATGTGGATAAACATTTTCATCCTAAAGAAGAGCATTGGGTTGGATATCTTGTTAAGATGAATGGTGTTATAATTTACCATACAGGAGATTGTGATCTAATCTCTGAAATGCAGAAACTAACAGGTCATAAACAGCCTGGTAAGGAGTTTGTCGCTTTGTTGCCTGTAAGCGGGAGGTTTGTTATGAATTCTGAAGAAGCCGCTAAGGCCGCCAAAATCCTTAAACCAAGCATTGCTATCCCAATGCATTATGGAAGTATTGTTGGCACCGAAGAGGATGCTCAAGAATTTGTAGAAATTTGCAAAGAAGAGGGTATTAATGCAAAAATTCTGGAGAAAGAATGATTTTAAATATACTTTCAATTAGCAAAATATTTTTAAAGAACAAAATACTCTTTTTTTTATTAAATTATTAGTTTATTCTGCTTGGCGGTTCGAATAAATTAATTTTACGTTGTACAAGGTGAATTCTTATTTAGTTAGTGGAAGGTATGCGAGATATTTAAATCTTTTGGTAGAGGGTTTAAATTGATACTCTTCACAAGTCTGAATTTAATTCAGAGAAAATTAAAAAGGAGGAAAAAATGGCATTAGATTTTGCAAGAGAGGCAGTAGAAAATACAAAGACAAACAGTATCAACTTTGATGAGCTGAAAGCTGGCAAGGCTAATATTAAAATCATTGGTGTTGGTGGTTGTGGATGTAATTCTGTTACTTGGCTTTACAATAAAGGGATTAACGGAGCAACAATTTATGCAGCTAATACTGATGCACTCCATCTTAGCGTTACAAAATCAGACGAAAAGCTTCTAATAGGAAGAGAGCTAACACGAGGTTTGGGCGCAGGCGGAAAGCCGCAAAAAGGAAGAGAAGCTGCAAAAGAAACAATTACAGAGCTTAAGAAAAATCTTACAGATTCAGATATGGTTTTCGTTCTTGCTGGTTTAGGAGGCGGAACTGGAAGTGGAGCAGCGCCCGTGATTGCACAATTGGCAAAAGAAACAGGTGCAATTGTTATTGGTGTTGTTACAATGCCCTTCGAGTCAGAAGGAACAAGAATCGACAAGGCTGAATTCGCATTACAAGAATTAAGAGATCAGACAGATACATGTATTGTTCTTGATAACAACAGGCTTGTGGATATTGCAGGACAACTTCCAATTGAACAAGCATTTGCTGTTGCTAATGAGTTAATAAGCACAATGATTAAAGGAATTGTTGAAACAATAACTTTACCAAGCTTGATTAATTTAGATTATGCAGACGTTTCTACAATTATGAGAAACGGCGGAGTTGCAGTTATTGGCATTGGGGAATCAGATACAAATGACAGAGTTAATGAAGCTGTGAAGCAGGCTTTGACACATCCTTTGCTTGATGTAGATTATCAAGGAGCCACTGGAGCTTTGATACATGTGACTTGCGGTCCTGATTTAAAGCTTGAAGAGTTTGACGTAGTTGGAAGAACTGTTTCAGAGAACTTAAGCCCTGAGGCACAAGTGATAATAGGTGCAAGAATTGACAAGGATTTTGTAGGCAAAGTAAGAGTTATAACAATTATGACCGGAGTTCATTCACCATACATAATTGGAAAAGCAGCAGAAGAACAAGCATTTCCCGTCTCTAAAGAAATATCAGAATTAGGCATAGAAGTCTGGAAGTAATTTTTATTTTTTTTATTTTTTTTATTTTTTTTAAAAGAAGGAGTTTTGAAAATCATAGGAGATCTTGAGACAATAAATGAATCATTAGAGAGAAGAAGAGGTGATGCAAATTATTTTAAAGATAATTATGCAGATTTAAGTGAAAGGTTTCCTGATGAGTGGGTAGCTGTTTTCAATCAAGAAGTCGTTGGACATGATAGAGATCCTGTGGATTTAATCAGATTTATGAGGTATAAGGGAGTAAATGATTTTTATATGGAGAGAATTTATGTTAATGAAAAGCCCCCAATTTTAATTTTGTCTGCAGCTTAAACATCTAGCTTTTTTGGTTTTTTCATTTTCCTAGTTCCATAACTGTTAAAAAAAAGAACTCTATCTAATTCTATTTTCTGTTTTGGCTTTGATTTTTTAAATTCATAACCTATTGGAAAAACAGCTTCTACATTTGAGCCTTTTGGAATTTTTAATTCTCTCTTTATTTGTTCTTCAACAAAGTGCCCCACCCAACAAGTTGCAAGATTTTTTTCTTGAATTTTTAGTAAGAAGTTTTGAATTGCAGCTCCTGCTTGTTGCCTTGAATAAATTTCACCCCTTTCTCCAAATGAGTTTGTCGTTCTTGATGGAGTTGAGCATACAACTAAGACATAATCTGTCTGAGAAATAAAATCTTGTTGAGCTGCTTTTGAAATTTTTTGAATTTTTTCTTTGTTATCAACAAGAATAAATTTTAATGTGAAATTGCCTCCAGCCATTGGAGTGTATCTCATAAAATCAATGACTTCAATAATATCTCTCCAGTCTGGTTTTTTGCTTTTGAATTTTTTTACACTTGTCCTTGATCTTATTGCCTTGTCAAGTTCCATCATCAATGAAGAATAAAGATGTTTTTAAAATTATTTAAACCGAATTTCTCCTCCACCTAAAACCTTTTTTCCCTTGTAAAGAACAATTGCTTGTCCTTCTGATATTCCTGTTATTGCTTTTTTTAATGTAACTTTAAAATATTTCTTTTTATTATTATAACTTAATTTTGAAGGAAGAAGTTCTCCTACTTGTCTTATTCTTGAAAGAACTTTTGAATTGTTCTTTGATTTTTCATTTATCCAATGTGGATTTTTCATAATGATATCTTTTCTGTAAAGTAAATTGTGACCTTCTGGAGCTACAATGATTTCATTTTTTCTCGGATTTTTCCTTGCAACATACCATCTTTTTAATTGTTTTTTATTGTCACCATGTTTTTCAATTTCAATCCCATATCTTGGACCGAGTCTTTGTCCTATAGTGTAATAATAAATTCCATCATGTTCTCCTACAACTTTTCCTTCTGGTGATAGAATTTTTCCTTTTTTTGGCTTAATTTTTTTCTTTAGAAATTCTTTTAGATTAACCTTTCCAATAAAACAAATTCCAACAGTTGATTTCTTATCAAAATTAGGAAATTTATTTTTTCTTGCAATTTCTCTGACTTGTTTTTTTGTATAATCTCCTATTGGGAAAATTAAATGTTTTAACTCACTTTGTTTTAATCTATATAAAAAATAAGACTGGTCTTTTGATTCATCTTTTGCCCTTAATAATAAAAGTTCTTTTTTAGTATTTTTTATTTTTGCATAATGCCCTGTTGCTATAAAATCTACATTGAACTTTTTAGCTGCTTTTATCAAAAGAGGAAATTTTACTTTTTCGTTACAATCAATATCTGGATTTGGAGTTATTCCTTTTTTGTAATCTTTGAACATTTTTTCCACAACGTCTTTTCTGTATTCTTTTTCAAAATCTAATGTAATTAAAGGAATTTCCAGCTTTGCAGCGATTTTCATTGCAACTTTTCTTTCCTTTCTCCAATCACACTTTTTAGGGTCTTTAGAGTTGCTCCAGCTTTTTATGAAAACCCCAATAATCTCATAACCTTTTTTTTTCATTAACAGTGCAGCTACACTTGAATCTACTCCACCAGACATTGCAACTAAAACTCGAGTATTCTTTTTCATAGAATAAAAGATTTCATGAAAGTTAAAAAAGTTTGGGTAGATTGATATAGAAGAATAAAGATAATTTTAATAAATTATCCTTTATAATTTTTTAATGCTTCTTTAACATTTTTCAAAAGCTGTTTCATGCTTTCTTCTAACTGCTGTTTGTTTTTTGTTCCTGTACAAACAAGCTTCCCGTTGCTAAATAAAAGAAAAGTTGCATTTGGTTCTGTAAGTTTGTAAACAAGCCCTGGAAATTGCTCTGGTTCATATTCTGTGTTTTCCATTTCTAATGCAAGAAAATTCAAATTAAGCTTTAGGTTAATTGTTCCTGACGCCACAATGTTCTGTACTGTTATTTTAGGTTTTATTGTTATCTTGACATTTATCTTTCTTAATTGCTTTATCACGGCGTCTATAACTTTTTTAACCTGTGTAACAGATTTTGTTCCTGTGCAGACAAGATTTCCTGAAGAAAAAACTAAAACTGCTGATTTTGGTTCTTTAATCCTAAGAACAAGCCCTGGAAAAGTTTTTGGATTATATTCAGTGTTTGGTTGAGTTCTTGCAAGTTTTACAAGAGGAATTGGTTTTTCTAAAGCAGTTGTTGCTACAATGTTCTGAATCTGGTAATTACTTTTTGATTTTTTTGCAGACATTTTCTTTATAAATGAAAAAATGGTTTATAAAGGCTTTGTCGTGGGATTTTTTGATTTTTTATATTTCAAATTCTATTCTCATTGGATTACCAAAAATTTTTTCAGTTCTTCTTAATTCTTCCTCCAAATTTTTTCTAGAACTAATAAGTATTTTATTTTCTTTCTCATCATAAGAAAATTCATAATCTTCTTCTTTAGCCATTTCTTCAGCTATAGCAACAATAAAATTCGTTCTTGTTTGAAGATTTGTTATTGGGCTAAATCTCAACTTTCCAACATCACTATCTGTAAGATAAGTTAATATTCCTTCAAAACATATTTTATCAATGTTAATTCTTTCTTCTTCTATTTCTGTTCCTCCAGAGTCTTCCCTAACATATCTTGTTTTTAATCCATCTTTTGATTCAAATATTATTGTTCCTTTTAATCTATATCTTACATTCCCTTTTATTTTATAACCAAAATCAGATAAATCTCCAACTTGTCTTTCCAATTCTTTTACTATATCTGCGAGAAGCATAAAATTAGATTATGATTCGATTTTAAAAGAATTGTTGTGTTTAACCATATCTCCAATTTCTTTTTTGATTTTTGAGATCTTTTTCAATTTCCTCTAGACTAGATATCTCTGAAAGAGGTTTGTCATTTCTTAAGTTGGTGAATCTTGGAAATCTTAAGGCCCATCCAGATTTATAATTTGGAGATCTTTGGATTTCTTGATATGTAACCGAGATTATAATTTTTGGTTTTATTTCAACTTTTTTTCCTTTCTCATTTGTTATTAAAGGTGTTAATATTTTTGTTAATTCTCCAAAAGAAATTCCTTCTGAGTTTTCATCATATTTTTCTTTTATTCCAGTTCCCATTTTTCCTATTTCAAGAAACTCGTTTTTCTTTTTTCCTCTACAAGATAGAATAAAACTTGACATCCATCCAGATCTCTTTCCTGTTCCATATTCTGCTCCAGTAATTACTAAATCTAAATCTTTTTCTTCTGGTTTAATTTTTAACATGTGTCCAACTCTTCTTCCAGGACGATACTCAGCTTTGAGGCTTTTCATCATGATTCCTTCTTGGTTCTCTTTTAGAGCTTTATCATAAAATATTTTTACTTTTTTTTCATCACTCGTAATTATTTGCTTTGAACAAATTATTTTGTAAGGATTATTTTTTACAATTTTTCTTATTAGTTTAGATCTTTTTTCAAATGGCTCATCAAGTAGGGATTTTCCATTGTAAAATAAAATATCAAATACATTCACCTCTATAGGGAGTTCTTTTGAGAGTTTATCAATATCATATTTTCTTCGAATTCTTTGACTTATGTTTTGGAAAGATTTGTATTCTTTTGTTTTTTTGTCATACCCAACAGCTTCGCTGTCAAGGATAAATGACTTCCCCTTAACATATTTTTTTATATAGTCAACAACTTCTGGAAATTGTTTTGTAACATTTTCCAAACTTCTTGTAAACAAGATTATCTCATCACCTTTCTTGTGGATTATTAATCTAAATCCATCGTATTTGTATTCTATGGCACAAGGAGTTCCTAGAGCTTTGAAACCGTCTTTTATAGTATTAACTTTTTGGGCAAGCATAGCCTTTATTGGCTTACCGACCTCGAGCATAATTTTTTCTAAATTTTTTAATTTCCCTTTTTTCGCGATTTCAAATACTTTAGCGATATCGTTTGACTTGTCAATTGCACCCTGTATTTTTTTTGATACTTCCTTTTTATCTTTTTCAGGAAAAAAAGCAACGGAAATTGATTCTCTTATTGTACTTTCCTTCAAACCGATTCTCAAATCCCCAATTAAAGTTCTTACTAAGTATAGAGATTCTAAAGGAGATGCTGAAGTTAACAATTCTATTATTAACGAAAGTTTTTTACTCACAGTTCCTTTGCCTACAAGTTCAGGAAGTTTTCTCAAATTACTCAAAACTTTTTCTGTTGTTAAAATATATGAATGAAGTGTTGATTGACTTTTCTGTTTCTTTAATTTTTCGGCAACACTTCCTAAATCACCAATAGATTTCCATTCCTTCACAACTTGCCTTTCTTCTGTTCCTGTTGCTTTTGAAATTGATTTTATTGCGAGTTGATTACTTATCCCAATTCGCCTTTCATCATATTCTGGGTAAATATCTCCTAGAAGAAGGTATAAAACATCTTTGTCTGATTCGTTAATGTTCTTTAGGAATTTTGAAAGAATTTTAGTTTTTTCAAGCCTTTTTGTTGTAGAAGAAGCTTCCTTATAAAATTCAGCAAGTTTTTTGTATTTCATTTTATTTTTTGTGTAAGCATTTCTTTAATATATTTTTTTAATATATTTTTTTAATAACAATATTGTAATCAAAGAGATGAGTGAGAGAACACTCATTATTATGAATAAGATTTTAAATCCAAATTCTTGCGCTATATAGCCTCCAATTATCGCAGCTATTCCTGCTGCAATTGCATACATTGCTTCCCAGGTTCCCCATTGAGAAGCGAATTTTCCTTTGCTTAAATTTTTGGAATATAAACTATCAAATGCGGGCGTACTTATTGCTGTAGATATACCTAAGAAAATTTCTACTATAAATAAATGTGCTGGAGATTTAACAAACAAATATCCTGTAATTCCTACAAAAGTTAAAATCCTCCCAATAACCAGAATATTTTCTTGGTGTTTTATTTTATCTTCCCATCTTCCTAATAAATATATTAGAACTCCTGATGAAATTGAAAATATAGCAGCTGCTGTTCCTGCTGTTAAAAGGTTTCCTCCTATTTCTTCAACAAATACAGCATAGATAGGTCCAAGTAATCCAGCTGATAGAGTAATAAAAAACGAAGACAATAATAGAATTTTTAGTAAGTATCTCATTTTATTTTTTTATTAATATAAAAATAAACAAATGTTTTTAAGTTGATTGTTAGTAATACCTTCCAAATGCTCCTTGATAAGGTACAAGTGCCCCATTATCAAATCTATCTCTTCTCATATCTAATTCATCTAAAGCAGGTTGCTTTTTTTTCCAAACACATCCTAAAGGAATTGGAATGTCCTCTTCTTTTAATTCAACTATTCCTAATCTTTTATTCTCTCTTTTTATATACTCTCCTCTATCTCTTTTAAGAACTCCAATCATTACGGCTACACACGCATCTGCCTGTTCTAGAATAGATTTTCCCATTATAATTTTATTTAGAAATTTTTGAGAATAATCTCCTTCTATTAATTTTTGAAAATCATTTCTATCCATTGTTTATTTTCCTTTTCTTCCTCTTGATCTTATACTAGGACGAACCTTCATTTCTCTTGATTTTTTTCTTAATCCTCTGGACCTTTTTCCTGCTGAGGTCAAACCTCTAAAAACTCTTCCTTTATTTCCTGATTTTGAAATCCAGTTTAGTTTTTTATCTTTTTTTATTTCCTGTTTTTGAGGATCAACAAGAATGACTTCATAAAAATAATGTATTCCATCTTTTCCAATTAAATACGAATTAAGAACTTCGAGATTCTTGAATTTTCTGCCAACTCTTTGTTCTGCAATCCATCTATAGTTCATTCCAAGGTTTTTTCTTGTATGAAGTCTTTTGCTTCTTCTTCCTTTATTTGGCCTAGACCTTTTATGTCCTCCTCTCTTAACCCTAATTCTTACAACAACAAATCCTTTCTTATCTTTATATCCAAGAGCTCTCGCTCTGTCTAGTCTTAATGGCTTGTCAACTTTTGTAAAAACTCCTGATTTCCTCCATTCAATCATTCTCTCTCTGAGAGTTTTTTTATCAGGTTTTTTCCACGCTTGTTTTAAATAATGATACATTCCTCTAACCATTCTTAATCAGAGAAAAAACGGTTTTTAAAACTTGGGATTTCTTAAGGAAAAACATTTAAAACATTTTATTTTGGTTTTTAATATGAGCCCGTAGCTCAGCCAGGTTAGAGCGCTGCTCTGATAAGAAAGAACATAGTTCGTTCATTCCGAATTGTACGACAATTCAGAAAGGCAGAAGTCCACGGTTCAAATCCGTGCGGGCTCATAAATTTATAGAGGATTATTCACCCAAGCCAAGTTCAAGAACAAGTTTTCCTTTTGATAAATTATAATTTGTGATTGGAGAGTTCATAGGAATTAATTTTTTGTAGGCTTTGTTTTTTGAAACAGCTTTTATTTCAATGTTATTTTCTAGCTTTATAATCGAAAGATCTTTTTCTGATTTGACTCCAGGCATGTAAATTTCATAAATCACTTTATCAGAAAACCTTCTAACATCTGTATTTGGCTCTTTCTTTGGAAGCTCTGAAAACTTTTTCCAGTTTCCATGAGAAAGCTCTGAAGGGAGAATTTCTTTTTTCTTCTTTGTTTTTTTTGAAGCCCCATAACCAACATTAATTTTTTTTCCATCAATAGACAATTCATAAGCCATATTTGGTTGAGTGTTTTTATTTTTCATCTCTTTTTGGATTTCTTTCTCAAGGACTTTCATTGCATTTTCAAGCATTTTTCCCATCATTTTCCCCCCTATTCCACCGAGTATGGAATTTGAAAAACCTTCAAATTCATTAATAAAATCGTTTTCGCCCAACATTCCAGAATTATTTTTTTTGGATTTCTTACCAATAAGATTTCCACAACTCGGACAGAACTTATGTTTCTTGTTTGTTTTTTCTCCACAATTTTTACATTCTTTTTTTCCAAACATTTTTCTTAAAAATCATTTTCATTTAAATATTTTTGGTATTATTTTATGAAGTACTTTTTTATAGACATTATTTCATGAATTTCTTCTAAGATAATTGGCTTAGCTTCTCCAAACAACATTTTTTCAATCGTTTTTGATCCTTTAAATTTTTCTGTTTTTCTAATTTCTTTTATTTCTTTAATCCAAAAAAAGACAACAATCATGCTAGCTAAGCTACTAATAAAGAATATTAACAATATTGGTTCAAAAGGTGCTTTTATGAATTTTATAAGAAATGCTCCAAGAACTGCTCCTAAAAAAATTCCTATTCCGTTAAACATGTTGTAGTATGATATAGCAAATCCTCTTTTTTTCTGATTGATATTATCATAAATAAAATTATTTGCAGCAAGATTGAATCCTGCCCAGGAAATCCCACTGACAAGCGCAGGAACAAAGATTAAGTAAATCGGAGATTTAAATAAAATCCATAAGATTGGAACTATTGGGATTAGAATAGTTGTAGTGTATAAAATCTTATAATTGCCGTATGTGTCTGCAAATTTCCCCCACAATTCTAAAACAACAATAGCAAATAAAGTTTGTGATAAAATAATTGTTATATAAATAATGTAATTAAATTCGAGATATCTAAGTAAATAAACAGTTATCAATGATGAGGACGTTAAAATTGAAAAACTAAGCAACCCTCTGAATATTGAGAATCTTCCGAAATTACTTTTTTTTGCATTTATTAAAAAATCCCAAAAAGAAAAATAATCCTCTTTTTCAAGTTTTATTTTTGGCTCATAAATTTTTCTAAAAATCTTCATAGATGTAAATCTTGAAAAAAATGCTAATGAAAATAAAATCATAAAACCAAACATTAACCAATTATTTTTTTCAAAATAATCCAGAAAAAAAGCAGAAAGTACTGTTAAAACAAGAAGCACAAATCCTATTATTAAATTTCTTTTTGAAAACCATCTCCCACGATGTTCTTTATCAACAATGTCTCCCATCCATGAAAACCAAGAGGGAAAACTTAGGTTGTGGAGAATAACATATAATGAAAATAAAATTAAAATAGATATTGGAAGGAAGTTCAAGAAAATTCCTTTGTAAAATAAAAAGGACATTACAATTAAAGGAATCCAAATTAATGATTCAAAAAAAATCGTTTTTGTCATGATTTTTTTCCTTGGATATTTTTCAATAAATTTTGAACCGAAAATTTGGCTTAAAGGACCTAGAAGCCCTGAAATAGCACTTAGTAAGGCCACCATAGAATTGCTTGCATTGATGGCTATTGCAAACGGTGAAATATAATAGTCTCCAAAAGAACTCTTCGCTGATGCAAAAATTCCTTCTTTAATGCTTCTTTCTCTTGCACCATATTTTAATTTTTTAATTCTTTTAGAATCTTTTTTCACCATCTTTATTCAACGATTACAATAAAGTTAAGTTTTTATATTTATTTTTTCTAAACAATTCATGGCAAAAAAATTTTATGTTACAACTGCAATTGATTATCCTAGTGCTAACCCTCATGTTGGACATGCATATCAAAAAATTGTAGCAGATGTTCTTTTTAGATGGCATAAACTTTTGGGAGATGATGTTTGGTTTCTAACAGGAACGGATGAACATGGAAAAAAAATTCAAGATGCTGCTGAGAAATCTAAAAAGACCCCTAAAAAATTTGTTGATGAATTATCTAAAAAATTCGAAGAATCTTGGAAATCTTTGAATATTAAACCAAGTAGATTTATTAGAACGACTGATAAAGATCATAAAAAATTAGTTCAAGAAATTATAAAAAAATGTAATAAGAATGGAGATATTTATCTTGGAGAGTATGAAGGATTTTATTGTACCAATTGCGAAGCTTATTACACCGAAAAAGATTTAGAAAGTAATTGTTGTCCTGTTCATAAAACAAAGATAGAGAAGTTAAAAGAAGAAAGTTATTTTTTTAAACTTAGTAAATATCAAAAATTTCTTTTAAATTTATATAAAGTACATCCTGAATTTATTTTTCCAAAAGAAAGAAGAAATGAAATTATTTCAAGAGTTAAAGAAGGACTTAATGATTTGTCTATTTCAAGGACAAGTTTTAATTGGGGAATTCCTTTTCCGTTGGATAAAAAACACATAGTTTATGTTTGGTTTGATGCTTTGTTCAATTATCTTTCCGGATCTGGAAAAAATAAAAAATATTGGCCTGCAGATGTTCACCTTTTAGGAAAAGATAACTCGTGGTTTCATTGTGTATATTGGCCTGCTTTTTTGAAATCTGCAGGATATAAACTTCCTAAAACTGTTTTTGTTCATGGATTTTTAAAATTTAATGGCGAAAAAATTTCTAAGTCTTTAGGAAATGTAATTTCACCCACTTACTTATCTAAAAAGTATGGTGCAGATTCAATTAGGTATTTTGTATGTAGGCAATTTCCTTTTGGTGATGATGGAGACTTTTCAGAGAAGGCGTTAATTGATAGACATAATAATGAGCTTGCAGATAAATTAGGAAATTTAATTTCAAGAGTAAGTGCTTTGATTGAGAAACATGGAATTGAAAAAACAGAGAATAAAATTAAATTGGAAAAAAGATTAATAAAATCTATTGAAAAAGGAGAAGCTGAATTAAGAGTAAATGAAGAAGGTAGATTATATATACATCGAAGGTATAAGGGATCTAGAAAAGGAAGGGTTTCAGAAGTTGTAGCAGGAACATTTCTTTCAGAACATCCTACATCTTGGTTAGAAACAATTGAGTTATTTGTTGAAAAAGATTTTAAAGAATATCAGTTTGATAAAGCACTAAATAAAATTTTTGCTCTTGTGGATCATTGTAACTGGTTTGTCCAAAATAGGAAATTATGGGAAACTGACTGTAAAAATAGAGAAAAAAATTTAGATAGGCTTAAGATTTCGATTTTGAAAATTGCAGAATTGTTATGGCCTTTTATTCCAGAAAGCGCTGAAAAAATCAAAAAACAATTCAGCGCAAAAAAAATTAAAAAAGGAAAAATTTTGTTTAAGAAGATAAAATGACAAAAGAAATAATAAATTTTTCTGATTGGGAAAAACTTGATTTAAGAGTTGGTGAAGTTATTGAAGTTGATGAAATTGAAGGAGCTGATAAACTTTACAAATTAAAAATTAATTTAGGAACTGAACTTGGAGAAAGAACTGTTTGCGCAGGAATAAAGCCTTATTATTCAAAAGAAGAATTAATAAATAAAAAAATAATTTTGTTTGTAAATCTTGAGCCGAGAAAACTTAAAGGAATTTTTTCAGAAGGAATGATTCTCGCCGCGGACGATGAAAAAGGTGAGGTAATTTTGTTGTCTCCTGAAAAAGATATTGAGATTGGTAGTTTTGTAAGATAATTATTTTTTCAAACCTAACTTTCTTAAAACTCTCTCAATCATTTTTTCTTTGTCTTTATTGGAATCATATTCGGCGCCAACAATTCCTGCTGCTATTTCCTTATAAGCTCGTGCAGACTTAGATTTAGGATGAGTATTTACAACAGCATTTTTCAAATTAAGGGCTTTTTTAACATCTAAATCATCAGGAATCATTCCAAGAATTGGAACTTCAAGCATTTCCTTTACTGTTTCAGGTTGCATTTCTAAATCATCTTTCCTAACTTTTGTTATAATAACTCCAAGAACTTTTTTCCTCATTTTTTCTGCAATCTTTATTGCCTTCAAAGCGTCAGTAATCGCAGGGATCTCAGGATTTGTGACTATTATTAATTCGTCTGCTAATTCCATAACTGAAACGGCTTCATTTCCAAGCCCCGCAGCACTATCAACTATAACATAATCTGAAATTTTTTTGAAACTTTTTTTAAAATCCTTTATTTTTTCTGGTCTTATTTTTTTTAACTCTGTAACTGACAAAGATGAAGGAATAATTTTTATTCTGGAGTCATGTTCATAAATAGCTTCATCTAAATCTGCTTTGTTTGAAAGAACATGATTTAGATTTACAGGAACCTCTGGAGATCCAAGGTAAACTCCAATATTTGGTGTTGACAAGTTACCATCTACTATTAATGCGTCTTTATCAAAGTAGTTTATTGCCGCTCCAAGGTTTATTGCTGTGGTTGTTTTTCCCACACCACCTTTTCCTGATGTTATAACAATTATCTTTTTCATTTAAATGTCTAAATTTTATTAAATAAATTAAAATTCGGTATAGAATTTTTATTTCTGTAAAAGAAATTGTTTTGTTGTATTTATAAACTTTTCCAACTCGTCAGCATATTCCCTAAGTTTTTCAAGATTTATATTTATCTCTTCCCCTCGATAAAGAAGTTTTAAAGTAACATTTTTTCTGAACTCTCCTATTCTTTCTTTTTTCAAATCTTCAATTTTTCTAAACATTTCATACATTTTCAAGACTTCTTGAAAATTTTTATCTTTTTTGAAAAGTTTTCTTATTTCTTCTATTTTTTTTGTAGGATTTGAAGGAATTGTTGAAATCTTTTTTTTCTTTTTGGCTTTTTCTAACATAGAATCCATACTTGTTTCAATCATTTTTCTCCATCTCAAAATAAGATTTATTATAACATCACAAGTTTTTGTATACTTCAAGCTAACATACAATAAATGATCTGCGCTAATTTTTTCTTGAATTATATCTTCCATTAAAATTTCCCTAAATTAAAAATTTAGAAGTATAACCATACAAGATATTGAGGTTTTTATATTTTTCTTAGAATTTTTAACTAAGTTCTAAAATTGCTTCAGCTAAATCTTTTGTTTTTTCCAGAGTTTTTCTCGCTTGTTCTTCACTACAGTTTGTTTTTTCAATAACTGTTTTCACATCTTGTTCGGAAATTCCTTCAACCTTATTTTCTTCAGATATATCTCCAGAAATCTGAAAATTTTCCTGTCCCTGTATTTTCATTTTTATCACAGAAGGATTTTCAATAACTATTTTTCCATCCTCTTTTTCAATTATAACTCTTTCTGCAGGAATTTGTTCCTGAGAAATTCCCATTTGCTTCATCATTTGTTGCATCTTCTTTGGATCCATGTTGAACATTTTTGTTTAAATTTTTGAGGTTATTTATATTTTTCTATAATATAAATCCTTAAAAACATTGAAAAAGGCTAGATTTTATGGATGAAAATAGGGAAGCTGTTTTATTGAATTTGAATGATGAAGAAGGTTTCAAGTTTTTTCAACAGAAAGTTTGGTAGTTCCTTCAAAATTCTTCTTATCAATTAGATTATATTTGAGTACTGGTGAAATTTCCGCTGATTCTTGTTTGAAGAAACTATATAAAGCCATTCCTAAAGAAGCAAATTCTTATTTAATTGGGGATGTTGCTTTTGATACGTTTCATAGAGTAGAAGGGGGAAGACCAAATAATTCTTCATATAAAGTTTACCCAATTTCCCCTTTCGTTATTCCTGAGGAAGATTTTGAAGAAGCCGCATGTTACTTAGACTATAAAGAATTATTCCAAAGAGGATTTTTACCTAAAGAGTGGGTAAAGCCCTATCGTGAAATTGTTGAAGAATTTAGGAGGAAATTCTAGATTTCAATCTTGATCCTAATATTTTTATTTTGAACTCTCCACAACCCCTCATAACATCTTTCTTTTTAATAAATAAACTCCAAAGCAATCCTGAAAACCACGATCAAAATTACAAAAGCAATCACATGAGTTGGTTTTAAATTAAATATACTTTCGTATTCTTCGTTAAATCGCATTAAGCCGCCAAATCCACCCGGCATATTTACTTGATCTCGTGCCATATTTTTATATAAATTGTAAGTATTTAAAATTTTTGTAAATAAAAAAGTTTAAAAGTTTCTTTGATATTTTTAAGGGATGGCAAAGCAACATTTTGATTTTAAGCAAATGGAGGAAAAGTGGAGAAAATTTTGGGAAAAAGAAAAAATTTTCAAATTTGATTCTAAGAGTAAGAAAAAGATTTATTCAATAGACACTCCTCCTCCTACAGTTTCAGGAGAGATGCATATAGGACACGCTTTTTCATATTCCCAACAAGATTTTATTGCTAGACTTAGAAGAATGAATGGAGAAAATGTTTTTTATCCTTTTGGCACGGATGATAATGGTCTTCCAACAGAAAGATTAGTAGAAAAAATAAAAAAAGTCAAGAGTAAAGAAATGTCTAGAGCTGATTTTATTGAATTATGCCTGAAAACTTTAAAAGAAATTACTCCTCCATTTATACAAGATTGGAAAGATTTGGGAATGTCTTGCGATTTTGATATTTATTATTCAACTATTGATGAAGGCACAAGAAAAATTTCTCAGAAATCATTTATTGAATTATTTAATAAAAAGGAAATTATCAAAAAGAAATTTCCTACAATTTGGTGCCCTGAATGTCAAACTTCAATCGCTCAAGCAGAATTAGAAGATAAAGAAGAGGAAACTTTCTTAAGTTATGTTAAGGGGAAGTTGGAAGATGGTTCGTTTATTGTTTATGCGACAACGCGTCCTGAATTGCATCCTGGATGTATTGGAATTTCTCTTGATGAAAAAGGAGATTATGTTAAAGTAAAACAAAGCAACGAAGAATGGATTATTAGTAAAGATGCAGTTAAAAAAATGAATAAAGATTTTCCAATGAAAATTGTTAAAAATTTTAAGGGAAAAGAGTTGGTTGGGAAAAAAGTGGAAATAGCTTTTTCAGAGAAACCCGTTTTTATTTCCCATGATATTTCTGCAAAAACAGATTATGGAACAGGCGTTGTTTATTATTGTAGTTATGGAGGGCTTGATTGTGTTCAGTGGTTAGGGAGACATAAAGAAACAAAAGCAATTTTAATCATGGATGAATCAGGAGTATACACAAAAGGTCCTTGCAAAAACATGAAATCTTCTGAAGCAAGAAAAAAAATTTCAAAGTTGCTTGAAAAAAGAGGTTTCTTAATTAAAAATGAGAAAATGATGCACACTGTAAATACGCATGATAAGTGTGGAACTTCTATTGAATTTATTTCAACAGAACAATGGTTTATCAAAGTTTTGGATAAAAAGAAAAAATTAATTGAACAAGGAAATAAAATTAAGTGGTATCCTGAATTTATGCACAAGAGATATGATAATTGGGTAAATGGATTGTTATGGGATTGGTCAATTTCTAGAGAAAGACATTTTGGGGTTCCAATTCCTGTTTGGGAATGTCTTGAATGTAATGAATTCATCTTCCCTACAGAAAAAGAACTTCCTGTTGATCCTTTACAAATTAAAAAGAAATGTCCTAAATGTAAAAAAGACGCCATTCCTGAGAAAAAGGTTTTAGATACTTGGGCAACTTCTTCTTTAACTCCTAAAATTGCAAGTAGTTTGGTCAATAATAAAATTAAAATCCCTTACTCATTAAGACCAAATGGACATGATATAATAAGAACTTGGGCGTTTGATACAATTGTAAAATCTTATTTACATGAGAAAAAAATTCCTTGGAATGACATTATAATTTCTGGAGTGGTTTCTCTTAAAGGAGAAAAAATGTCTAAGAGTAAGGGAAATGTTGTAGATCCAAAAGTTGTTATCAAAGAATATGGTGCAGACGCTTTGAGATTTTGGGCTTCTGGCTCTAAATTAGGAAATGATTTAGATTATCAAGAAAAAGATTTAATTGCTGGAAAAAAACTTATTACAAAATTAATGAATGCTTCGAAATTTGTTTTTATGAATCTGAATGGATTTAATGGAAAGAAAGCAGAGCAAAGGGAACTAATTGATGAACTGTTTCTTCAAAAATTGGATTTACTTACAAATTCTGTTACAAAGGATTTTGAAAATTATGAATATAGTAAGGCAAAACAACAAATTGAACAATTTTTTTGGAGAGATTTTGCAGATAATTATCTAGAGATAGTCAAATCTAGAATTTATAATTCAGAAGGGGATAAGAGAAAATCTGCACAATTTGCGCTTTATGAATCTCTATTGACAATTATAAAATTGCTTGCACCAATAATGCCTTTTATTACAGAGGAAATTTATCAAGAATATTTCTTAAAACATAAGGGAAGTATATCAAAATACAAAAAAGAAAAAAGCATTCATATTTCTGAATGGCCTCATGTTAAGATAATTAATCCCTCTGATAAGTTGGATATTTTTTACAACATATTATCTAAAATTAGGGCAGAAAAAACAAAAGCACAAAAATCAATGAATTCAGAATGTATTTTAACAATTAGTAAATTAAATATAGAAGACTTAAGAGATATGTTAGAAGATTTAAAGAACGTTACAAATGCCAAAGAAATAAAAGAAGGTAAATTTAAAGTGGAGTTTGTTTAAATGATATTAACTAAAGATGAATTAGAAGAACTCTTGGAAGTTCTAGAAAATTATAAAGGTCGTCAGACAGAATTGATAAGTGTTTATATTCCTGCAGGTTATGATGTTAATTCTGTGCAAAGACAGCTAGAGGCAGAAAAAGGAACTGCGAAAAATATTAAGTCAACTTCAACAAGAAAAAATGTTTCTGATGCTTTGGACAAAATTGTAAGGCATTTAAAGACATTAAAAAAAACTCCTTCTAGTGGTTTGGGAATTTTTTGCGGGAATGTTTCAAAAGTTGAAGGGCAAAGTGACTTGCAGTTGTGGGATATTGAGCCGCCAATGCCTCTTAAAATTAGGTTATACAGATGTGACAAAGAATTTGTTCTTGAACCTTTAAAAGAAATGCTTGAAGTCGAGGAAGTTTTTGGATTGCTTGTGATGGATAGAAAAGAAGCGACTATTGGTTTGCTTGAAGGAAAGAGGATTGAAGTTCTGCAGAAAATGACTTCTGGAGTTCCATCTAAAATAAGAGCAGGAGGGCAATCGTCTCAAAGATTTCATAGAATCACAGAAGGCTTGACAAAAGAATTTTACAGAAGAATTGCAGATCAAATGAAAAAATTATTTTTTGAGATGCCAAAACTTAAAGGTATTTTAGTTGGAGGCCCAATTCCTACAAAGAATGAATTTGTTGAAGGAAAGCATCTTGTTACGAAATTACAAGAAAAAATTATTGGAGTTAAGGATATTGGAGATTCAGATGAATCAGGATTAAAAGATCTTGTGAAAAAATCAGAGGATGTTTTGTCAAATCAAGAAATAGTTCAGGAAAAAAAGGATGTAGAAAACTTTTTAGATAATTTAGGAAAAAACCCTGAAAAAACTTTTTTATCGGAGGAGGATAATAGAAGAGCCTTAAAATTAGGTGCTGTTGATATTTTATTTTTGTCTAAAGAATTGCCAAAATCATTAACAAAGGAATTTAAAGAGTTGGCTAAAAATATTGGGTCTAAAGTTAAGATAATTTCAACAGAAACAGAAGAAGGAGGGCAGTTTTATAATTTAGGTGGAATTGGTTCTATTTTAAGATTTAAGGTTTAGAAAAGAATTTTAAACATTGACTTTTTCTTTAATTTATGGAAGAATCAAAAGAGGACTTGAAAAAACTTGAAGCAATCTTTTTCGTTTCAGGAAGATTTTTGTCAATGCAGGAGTTGATCTCTTTTTCTGATTTGAATCCGATTTTAATAGATGAAATCATAGAAAAACTTAAAGAAAAATATAGCAAAGAAGATTCTGCAATTGAGATTGTTGAAAAAAATAAGATGTGGAAAATGGATGTAAAGAAAAAATATTTTAATATAATAAATAGGTTTGCCACAGGAAAGAGCGAGTTTTCAAAATCAGAACAGCAGACACTTGCAATTATAGCTTACAAACAACCAATTAAACAATCTATTTTAATTAGAATACGAAGCAACAAGGCTTATGACCATATAAAAAAATTCAAAGATCTTGGATTAATAAAAAGGAAAAGAACGGGAAGAACTTATGAATTAAGTTTGAGTGAAGATTTTTACAGCTATTTCAATGTTACTGATTCAAAAAATCTGTTAAACGAATTAAAAAAGGAATAATAAAATGCCTGAAAATTTAACTATAATTTATTTGGTTTACATGTTTGTAGTGCTTTACTTTCTTCTTTTGTTTACTCTAGTTTTTGTACAAAATAGAAAACAAATATTTTCGGATCCTAAAACTATAAAAAAATATTCTCTCTCTGTTTTAATTCCTGCGTTTAATGAGCAAGAAAGCATAAAAGGAACTGTTGAAAGTGTTTTGAAATCTGATTATAAGAATCTGAAGGAGATTATTATAATAAATGATGGTTCAACAGATAATACTTTGAAAATTGCAAAACAGCTAGAAAAAAAATATTCTAAAGTAAGGGTTTTGAATAAAAAAAATTCTGGCAAGGCTGATTCTTTAAATCGTGCCTTGAAAATTGTCAAGACAGAATTGGTCACTGTTGTTGATGCAGATTCTTATCCTGATAAAGATGGATTATCTTCAATGGTTGGCTATTTTGACGATGAAGAGGTTGGAGCTGTCACAACAAGAATTCTTGTCAGAAATAAAAATAATTTTATCAGAAAAATGCAGTCTGTAGAGTACAAAGTTATTGCATTTACAAGGAAGCTTCTTGGGTTTTTAGATTCTATTTATGTAACTCCAGGGCCTTTGGCTCTTTACAGAAAAAGTGCATTGTCTCAAATAAAGGGCTTTGACAAAAAAAACATGACAGAAGACATAGAGGCAACATGGCATTTGATTCATGATGGTTACAAGGTAAGGATGTCTTTCATGTCTAAGGTTTCAACTGTGGCTCCTGACACTTTGAAAAAATGGTTCAAGCAGAGAATAAGATGGAACATCGGGGGCTTTCAGACAATTCTCAAATATAAGCATTGTTTTTTCAGAAAAGGAATGCTCGGTTTTTTCATACTCCCTTTTTTCTCAATATCGCTGATCTTAGGAAGTTTTGGTTTAGGAATTTTTATTTATAGAATTTTAAGGAGATTTGCGTATTCTTATTTGATTGCAAATTATTCTGTTGAAGCGCAAACAGCAATCATTGCATTAAATGACATAAACTTAAATCCGTCTGTGTTGAATTTTTTAGGCATCGTTCTCTTCATACTTGGCTTAGGGTTTGTATTTTTCGCATTGGGGATAATAAACAGGCACATTCGTGAAAGGGAAAGCTTTTTTAGTGTTATTTTTTATTCATTAATATATATCCTATTAAGGCCTGTGGTTTTAATAGTATCATTGTATAAATTTTTCACAAAAAAATATTCGTGGCGCTAAAATGTTACAAAATAAAAAACATGTGTTCTGGCAGGCGTTTTTCTTAGCCATTCTTTTCTTTTTTTTAGGCCTTGTTTTTGGAGTGTATATGGAGCAAACACGAACAGATAATATTAATCTTCTTTTTTATGGTTCTGAAGTGTCTTTATACGATTCTTTTGCCTTAGGAAAGCTTTTAGAAAATCCTTCAATATCTTGCAGTGATTTAATAAATTCAAATGTGAATTTTGCAGATAAGATTTATGAAGAAGCTAGAGTGTTAGAGAGGTTTGACAGTTCAAACAAATTAACAAATTCTTTAAAATATATACATCAAAAGTATGACCTTTTGAGAACTTTGCTGTGGATGAATATAATTTCTGTGAAGGAAAAATGCGGGAATGTGAATACGGTTGTTTATTTGTATGAATATGAAACAGAAGATATTCAAATCATGTCAAAGCAAGTTGTATGGAGCAGAATTTTGGAGGATTTGAAAGAGGAATTTGGTAATGAGATAATTTTAATTCCAATAGCAATAGACCAAGAAATTGTGTCTTTGGATTCTTTAATTAATATATATGAAATAAGGGAGTTTCCTGCTGTTGTGATAAATGAAGAAATTATCTTGTATGATCATAAGACTTCTGAAGAGCTTAAAGAGTATTTTAATTGATGTTCTCAATCACGAAAATATTAAAAAACGTTTCTTTCTTTTGAAAAACATGGATCAATGCTTTAAATGTTCTGCTAATGAGACAAACGCGATATTGTTTGATGCTGTTTTGTTGGAAGGGATAGTGAAGATTTGTGGGAGATGTGCTGGAGAGGAGAACGTGCCTATAATGAAAGAAAGCTTTTCATCTCAGAAACGAAAACAACCTACTATATATGAGCGATTGAAGAAAATCTCTGGAGTTGATTTAGATAGGGGGAAAGATGAAGAAAAAAAGAAACAGGAAACTGCTTTGAGAAATGTTGTTGATTCTAACTTCGAAAAAGGTTTTAGAAATGATTTACAATCGAAAAAGAATTTGATTCATAATTTTCATTGGATTATAATAAGGGCTAGAAGGTCAAAGCACTTAACAAGAGAACAGCTTGCAGAGGCAATTCGTGAGCCAGCAAAAGCAGTCATGTTTTTAGAACAAGGTCTTGTTCCTGAAAAGAAAGAGATTTTTGAAAAAATTGAAAATTTTCTTGGAATCAAATTAAGAAAGCAAATTGAAAAGTCTGATGAATCTTTTGAACAATTAGGAGGAGCAGAAAAAAAACAAAAAGAATTTGATTTTAAGAATGTTAAAAATTTGACAATTGCTGATTTACAGGAAATGAAGAAAAAAAGAGATGAAGGAATTTTTGAAGAATGAAATATTTAACCATATCTTTTAATTTGATCTTCTATGTATTTTCTACGTCTTATCATATATTCTTCGTGAGCTTTTTGTCTAGGAATATTTAAATAAAAGTACTATCTTCTTCAGGATTTATATCTATTTGGAGTACATCACATTCAGTGATAGAAGCTATATTTCTTAAATTATGGGTTGAACCATCATCAAATGAAACTCCATGTGGGAATAATTCATTATCAGAATCATCAAATCTTTCTAACCCTAATAATTGTTTTCTACCAAATCTAATAAGATTAAAACTATCTTGAACACGAACTTCTTCTCCAATATGTTGTTTTAATCTTTCTACATGAACATTATAACCTTCAAATGGCTCTTCATAAGGAGTTTCAACAGATTTTGCCTTAGATCTAGAAGTAAAGGTCATTGCATATATTCCCAATATTCCTTTAGAGAATTCTCTTCTTTTCATTTTCTTTTTAGATAATTGTTATTTATAAAATTATATGGTCTTAACCAAAGTTTTATAAATAAAATTTTGATTTTCTTGTAATGGAAGTTAATATTATTAAAAGTTTGAAGGATGAAATTCATGTTGAGCTTGATGACTTGACAATTGCTGAAACTCTAAAGGTTTATTTGAACAAAGATTCTTCTGTTTTACTTGCAACATGGAAAAGAGATCATCCTACAAAAAATCCAGTTCTTGTAGTAAAGACAAAAGGCAAGAGTCCGAAAAAAGCAATAAGTGATGCTGTAAGTTTAGTGACAAAAGAGCTTGACAAAATTGAATCTGATTTTAAGAAATTGAAATAGCGTTTTAACTTTATTTAGGCTTCAATCATAATAATTCTTATTAACTTGTTTTTGTTTTGCTTGTTATGGATACAAGAATATCAAGGATTTCAACAGGGAGTTATGATTTAAACAAGTGGCTTTATGGAGGTTATGAAAAAGATGTTGTGACAATGATTGCAGGACCTCCTGGAAGCGGAAAAACGAACATGTGTATTTTAGCCGCGTGCAGTCAGGCGAAAAAAGAAAACAAGATTATTTTTATTGACACAGAAGGAGGATTTTCTGTTGAAAGGGTGAAGCAGATTGTCGGAGATAATTATAAAGATATTTTGAAGAATTTTCTTCTTTTAGAACCAACTAATTTTGAAGAGCAGAAAAAATGCTTTTCGCAATTATTGAATAAAATAAAAAAGGAGCATGTGAATTTGATAATCATTGATGGTATGGCGACACTTTATCGGCTTGAGTTAGGGGAGGTAAAGTCAAATGAAGTTAAGGTAAAAGAACTTAATTCAAAAGTTGCATGGCAGATGAAGGTTTTGTCTGAAATTTCGCGAAAACAAATGATTCCTGTGATTATTACAAATCAGGTTTACAGCGATTTTCTTTCTGAAAAAGATTTGAAAAAAGGAATGAAGAAAGAAGTGAATCTTGTTGGAGGTGATTTATTTAAATATTGGAGTAAGTGCATTATTGAATTGCAAGATGACAAGGGAAGGAGAAATGCAAAATTGCTGAAGCATCGAAGTCTGCCACAAAAGAATTTAGGTTTTGTTATAAAAAATGAGGGGATTTTTAAGAGAGGTTGGATTTAAGTTTAGTGTAATAATCTTTTTATATAGTTTTTATTAAGTTGGATAA